>CADCWG010000164.1 GCA_902806335.1 uncultured Thermomicrobiales bacterium
TCGAAGCGAGATTGGTCCACGGCTTCCTCCACGAACTGAGCGGAACGCGGGCGACGACCGCCCGAAGCACCGCCATCAGCGGGCGCCCCGCACCGTGAGCGCTTCTGCGGAAGGTCTGAATCCTGTCACCGTCGCTCCGCCGTACAGAGGAAGACGAGGCACTCAGGGGCACTCGCGCTGGCGGGACCACGCGCGAGGGTAGCCACCTGTCCAGAGGACCAGCCCCAGCCGGGAATCGTTAAGCACCGCCTTGTCGAGGACGGCGATGGCCGCGATGCCGAGGTGTTCGTCGCCGCAGGGCCGACGATACGGCCGATCAGAGGCAGGGACTGAACGGCGCGTTCTCGGTGTCCCCGTCCCATTCCGCCCCGCAGCGCCCATTGCAGGCGGGGAAGGTGGCGTTGCACTGCCGGATGAACGATCCGGTATCGCGGCACCAGTAGCATTTAAGGTCGCACCACCTCCAGCACGTGCCCTGCGGGCCGAGATCCCCCATCACGTTTGAGCGCACGTCGACGCAACGGACGTCGTGGTCGGGGCAGTCGTCGATGAACAGGCTGGCTGGCCCGAACGACTCGGTGAAGTCCCGATCGACCTGCTGGGCCGCCAGGTGCGCCAGTCCGTCTCCCGCGTAGTCGGCGAGGATCCGGACGTCGTAGGTCAGCGTCCCAATTGCCTCCCCAGTGGGGCCCACGCCCACGGCGTAGCGTGGGTCGAACAGCTCGACGACGAGGATGTCCTCACCCTCGCTCGTCTGGGCCACCAGGGCGGCGTTGGGCGGATTGGCGGGGGTGAAGCCCAGGGCGTCCAGGAACCGGCCGGTGGGCACCGTCCCCACGATGCGCTCGGGGCGATCGGAGAAGTAGACCGTCTGGTCGTGGCCATGCTCCAGCGTCAGCTCGTAGACCCCGTCCTCGTCAGGCTTGGGCACGATCCGCCCGTTCTCGAAGGTCTGGAGGTAGAGAAAGTAGGTTCGATCCTCGTTCGCGCCCGGGGCCGTCTGTCTGGCGTCCCGGACAGCGGCGGGACCGAGGGCGAGCGCGGCCAGCTCGGCCCCGCCGCCCGCGACGGCAGACCGGCGGGAGCGGCGGGAAGCGAGAGCCCGAGTGACGGCCTTGAAGCGGTCGGTGTCCATGGTGCTCCTCGGGTTGAGTAGGCCCAGCGACGACGATCCTCGCTCTCGGCCGGCGGGTAACGGACGCTGACCGGTGCCCGCGGCGGATGGCCGCGCCGGCCGAGTTTGGCGGCGTTGGTGAGGTGCCGGGCGAGGGGCGGGCACCGGGGACGGCAGCGCCGTGTCCTACCGCCGCGTCGTCCCTGCGCCTGCGCGCCCCTGACGGCGGCCAGCCGGGGTGGCCGCGGGGTTACCCGGCGAAGCACCACGGATCGCCGAACTCGTCCCGGCACCGCTTGATCTCGTTGTTGCACCGGTCGTTGTAGTAGCCGCGGCCGCGGCCATCGCACGGGGTGCACCCGTAATCGCTCCATGACCAACACATCCCTACCCGACCGCCCGGCAGCGGCTCCATGGGTATCGGGACCTCGAATGGCCCCGATGGCCGCCAGCAGTCAGTCAGAGCCGGGCAGTCGTCGATGAAGAGGGAGGCGCGGCCGAAGGTCTCGGGTAACGCGGTATCCAGTTGCTGCTCCGCTACATGGGCCAGCCCTTCTCCCTGGTACGACGCCAGGAGTTCCGCCCCGTACGTCACCGTCCCGGCGTCCGCGGCGTACGCCGGCTCGATGAGCTCGAGGACGACGACGTTGTCGCCCGTGCCGGTCTGCGCTACCAGGGCGGCGTTGGGCGGGTTGGCGGGGGCGAAGTCGAGGCCGGCGAGGAACCGCTGTGTGGGCGCCTCGCCGAAGACGCGGTCGGGCCGGTCGGAGAAGTAGATCGTTTCCCCGTGGTGGCCCGCGAGGGTCAGGAGGTACGCCGCGCCCCCACCCGTCGTGGGGGTGCCTCGGGCGTCCGGGGTGCCTCCGTGTGGATTGGGATGAAAGGAGCCGGAGGCGAAGGTCTGCACGAACATGAAGGCCCTGTCCTCGCCCGGGGTAGCGGGGGGCGGCCCGCCACCGGCGTCAGCCGTGCCGGCCGGGGTGGCGTCCTGGGCGGCGGTTCGACCGAGGGCGAGGGCCGCGAGACCGGCGGCGGTCCCGCCGATGACCCCGCGGCGGGAGCGGCGGGCGTCGAAGTGTCTGGCGATCCGGTCGGTATCCATGGACCCTCCTCGGGATCAGACCCGCCTCAACGGCCGGGCGGTCCTTGGATTGGCGGCGCCTGCAGCGTAGGTTCTTCCCACCGCCAGGGCATCTGCCGCAGGGAGGAATCCCAGCGCTGGGGTGCTGCCGCGCTCTGTCTTAAGGGGGAGGGCGCGGGCAGCGATCCCGACCGGCAACGGGCCGTGAACTTGGCGCCGCGCCGGCCGACGCGAGGAAGTCGGTCGGTAGGCACCCATCCAACGACCAGTTTCGGGTCATCGGCAGCCCAACGGACTTCGCCCACCGCGCCGGTCGAGTTGCGTAAGGTGGCAAGGTGGACACAGGCGCCTTGGCAGAGGAGGTTGGTGAGCGTGCCCTTGCCTCAGCGGTTCCTGGACGGCAGGTCAGGGCGCGCTGCGAGCGGCCGGAGACCGCACGACCCTAACGATTGCGGGCCGGGCGAAGCCGGTCTGCGCGTCCTGGCGTCTAGGACGAGGACCGACTCCCGATCGATCTCCTCCGGCGCCATGCCCACCCGGTGCGCACCCACCTGGGTCGGCCTCCCACTCGGTACTCGTACGTCGCCGTCCCCGCGTCCGGGTTGTCCGTCCGTTCGGTTGATCGAGCATGACCACGCCGTCGTTCGCCTTGGTCTAGGCCAACAACGTCCCAGCGGCGCGCATGCCAGGTGAGGGGTTGAGGTTGCCGCGAACGTGAGCGGTGGGTAGGTTGCCAACGGCCGACGGCGAAAGTGCTGCCGCTCCACCGACTGCTCTACTCAATGGCTGGTGTGGCTGGGCCAAGCTCTGCCGCCGCGTACACCTGCACTTCGCCCTCCGTGACGATTGCCGCTGGTCCCTCGACCAGCCCCTCCAGTGCCTGGGGTACCCAGTCGGCCGAGCGCCGGCTCGACTCGGCAGGGCCGGCTGGGTCGGAGAAGATGCTGATCGTCACGTGCTCTCCCTGTCCCGTGTCGATCACGTAGTAGGCGACGAAACCGGGCACTCCGGCGATGAGGGGAATGAAGCTGTCGCGGACGATGCGGGCGACCTCCTCGGAGGGTACCCCCGCGGCGAACCGGGAGCGACGAACCGCCGCATACCACTCCGGGTCCGTCCCCTCGACGCCGGCCCCCGGGGTGGCCTGCTTAGCAGGGGCGGCAGTGCCCCGACCGACGAGCGCCGGGACCGCCGCCACGGCGGCAGCCCCGAGGGTCGCGCGGCGTGACAGCCGGGTGGCGAAGAGCTTGGTGACGTGGTGAAAACCGTACCGATCCACGAGTCTCCCTCCTCAGTGGGTGCTGATGGGTCAGCGCGCGACGGACACTCCTGGTCCCGTCTGGACGTGCGTTGCAGACGCTGGCAAGTGAGCCAGCAGCTTGCTCCCCGCATCGGCCTTCGGTCGCGCCACGAGCGCCGCGATCGAAGGCGGTGTTTGCGGACCGGTGCGGCGGCCTTGGTGGCCACCGTGTCGCCGGCAAGGGTCTCCCGCCACGACCCGAGACCGTCCGAACTCGCCGGCGGCCACCAGGCCCGTGTTGCCGCATCGTGGCCGGAACGATCGCGTCACTTTGCAGCCGTGCACAAGTTGGGCCGGGTCCCCTGGCACTCGGAGAACAGCTCGTTGCACTCCCGTGTCGCGCCCTCCCAGCCCCCGGCGCACGGGACACAATTGAAGTCCGACCACGACCAGCACGTGCTGCGGTAGCCGAGGTCACCCACTTCCCAGCCCCAGATGCCTTCACGGCCGCAGCGGATCCAGACCGGGTTGCAGTCGTCGATGAAGAGGGCGGCCTCGCTGAACGCCGCGGGGGGGGCCTCGCCGGCCCGCCGCTGCGCGAGGTGCGCCAGGCCCTCCTCCGCGTAGTCGGCCAGCACCCGGACGTCGTACGTGAGCGTCGCCGCCCCCGACTCGCCGAAGCTGTCGGTGTAGACCGGGTTGAACAACTCGACGACGACGATGTCCTCGCCGTCGTCGGTCCGCGCCACCAACGCGGCGTTCGGGGGGTTGTCGGGGGGAAAGCCGAGGGCATCGAGAAACTGGTAGGTGGGCAAGGTCCCGACGATCCTCTCCGGGCGGTCGGAGAAGTAGATAGTCTGGCCGGGGCCACCGGTGAGGGTGAGGACGTAGGTGCCGTCCTCGCCCTCCTTGGGGACCAGGGTGCCGCCCAAGAAGGTCTGCACGAAGAGGAAGAACGTCCGGTTGCCCTCGGCGCCGGGGGCAGCCTCCTGGGCCTTGCCCGGCGCTGCGGCGCCGAGGACGGCGACGGCGCCGGCCGCTCCGGCGGCGATGGCGGCGCGGCGGGAAGCGCGGCGGCCGGCGAACGTCCGGGCGATGCCGTCGAAGCGGGTCGGGTCCATGCGTCCTCCAAAGTCCTTGCGCGCGACCGGGTCCGGCCGTTGACCGGCGATTCCCTCCCGGCCCGTCGCGCGACGTCCGTCACCGGTCCTGGGCTAGGCGGTGAAGCACTGCCCGCCGCATTCGGGATAGGTTTCGTTGCAGCGGGCGACGAGGTCGCCGACGTCGCCGCACGGCCCGCACCCGGTTGTGGTCCAGTTCCAGCACGCCGTGTATGGGCCGCCCGGGACTTCGCCGACGACGTGGCAACCAAGCCGTGGGAGGCACTCGTCCGCGCACCAGACGATGTCCGGGCAGTCGTCGATGAAGAGGGAGGCCCGGCCGAAGGTCCCGGGCAGCGCCTCGTCGAGCTGCCGCTCCGCCACGTGGGCCAGCCCCTCGCCCGCGTACTCGGC
>CADCWG010000165.1 GCA_902806335.1 uncultured Thermomicrobiales bacterium
GTCGTGGCGATCATGATCGTCGGGCGAGCTTCGGCGGCGGGTGACACCGGACGGCCAGCCTCCCCGTGCCCCGCGTCGCGCCCGTCGTCTCCCGCCCGACCGGCACGGATCTGGCGTCCCGGCGGGAGAACGGACCTACCGTCGGTCGACGCCCCTGGGCCGGCCGGTCGCGCGCGCGTGAACGGGACCCCGATGCCGACCATCCTGGCCGAAGTGACGCGTGGCGACGCCGTCGAGAGCGCCCACGCCGGCGTCGTGGTGGCGGTCAACGTCGGCGGCGAGATCGTCGCGCGTGCCGGCGACCCGGACCACGTCGCCTACCTCCGGTCGTCGGCGAAGCCGTTCCAGGCGGTGCCGCTGGTCGAGAGCGGGGCCGCCGACGCGTTCGGCTTCACACCCAACGAGCTCTCGCTCGCCTGCGCGTCGCACAACGCCGAGCCGCGCCACCAGGAGGGGGTCGCCGGCATGCTGGCGAAGATCGGCCTCGGCGCCGACGCCCTCCGCTGCGGCCTGGCGACCCCCTACGACGAGCGGGAGGGGGCCCGGGTCACGGCTGGGCTCGTCCCGCCGTCGCCGATCCACAACAACTGCTCGGGCAAGCACGCCGGGATGCTCGCGACCTGCGTCCACCTCGGCGAGCCGATCGACTCCTACCTCGACGCCGAGCACCCGCACCAGCGCCGGATCCGCGCGATCCTCGCGGATGTCCTGCGGGTCGACGAGGGCGACCTCGTCCGCGCCCCCGACGGCTGCAGCGTGCCGACCTACGCGGCGCCGGTGCGGGCGTTCGCGACCGCCTTCGCCGCCCTCGCCCGCCCCGGGGATGCACCCCCCGGCCACGGCGGCGAGCACGCCGCCGCCCTCGACCGGCTTCGCCGGGCGATGGCCGCCCATCCCAGGAACATCGGCGGCGGCGGCGAGCTGGACACCGACCTGACCGAGGTCTCCGGCGGCCGCGTCGTCGCCAAGGCCGGCGCGGAAGGGCTGCTCTGCATGGCCGTACCCGAGCACGGCGTCGGCGTCGCGATCCGCTTCACCGACGGCTCGACCCGCGGCCACGCCGTCGTCGCCGCGGAGGTCCTGCGCCAGCTCGCCCTGGTCGAGCCGTCGGTCGTCGCGGCCGTCCTCGAGCGCCAGGATCCGGCCGTGCGGAACCACAACGGCTGGCTGACGGGAACCGTGCGCCCGGCCTTCCGGCTGGACCGTCCCGCGGCGCCCGCCGCCTGAGCCGCCGGGCCGCCCGGAGTGGGTCGCCCGTCCTTCCCAGCCGGGTGGGGCGACCGGGCCGCCTCCTGTCTGCCCTCTGTCGTTACCACGCCCTGCCCGTCGGTCTCTTCGAGATCCCGGTGCCGGTGGACTCCTACGGGATCCGGCCGATCGCCGTGAGCGTCACCCGGCTGGTCCGCGGCCGGCTCCACCCGGCTTTGCTCCTGAACATGGGCCTTGCCCCGGGTGGACTCGGCCGCCGGCGCGCCCCCGATACCACCCTCTAACGGCCGGATCCCGGATCGGGCGGGGCACGCCCGTGACGGCGCTCGGGGTGGCCCGTGTCTTGCCCCGGCGGACGACCGTTGGCCCGGGCGACCAGACGGTAGGCGGAGATAGGACATGGGATGGCCAGGGACGGGACGGGGCACGCCGGCCGGCGCCCCCCCGTGCTCCGACGCGAGGCGGCGAGCGACCGCGTCCACCGCTGGGCAGCGGCTGGACGCAACCTTGGCGCGTCGCGGTCGGTGGCCAGGGCGGCCGAGCGGACTGTACGGGCGAGTTGGGCGACACGCTGGGGCCCTGGGAAGGCGCGATCTGCCGGTGAGGTGGTCGTGACCGACGCGGGTCAGCCGGTGATCGCCGCCGGCCCGCGGGGCGACGGGACGCCCGCGGTGTCGGTCGTGATGCCGACCTTCAAGCAGGCGCGGTTCGTCCGCCGCGCGGTGGACAGCCTCCTCGCCCAGTCGCTCGAGGATTGGGAGCTCCGCGTCGTCGACGACGGCTCCCCCGACGCCACCCGCGAGGCGGTCGCGCCCTACCTGGACGACCCGCGCGTCCACTACGTCTGGCTCGACCGCAACCAGGGCCTCGGGCGGGCGCTCAACGTCGGGCTCGACGCGGCGCGCGCCGACCTGGTCGCCTACCTCCCCTCCGACGACGTCTACCACGCCGACCACCTCGCCACCCTGCGGTCGACCCTCGACGGCGCGCCGGGCGCCGTGCTCGCCTACGCCGGCGTCCGCCACCACTACAACCGCACGACGCTCGACGAGGCGATCGCCTACCTGACGAAGACGGGGGAGACCGAGCACCACGGCCTCCAGCTCGTGCGGGCCATGCATCGCCGCACCGCCGACCGCTGGGTGGAGCGGCGGGAGCTGACGACCGATGACCTGGAGCGGATGCTCTGGGCGAAGCTGCGCCCGCGCGGCGCCTTCGTCGGCACGGGAGAGGTGACCTGCGAGTGGGTCGACCACCCGGCGCAGCGCCACAAGCTGATGCGGGAGGGTGAGACGGGCGGGCTCAACCCCTACCGGACCTACCACGGGGTCGCCCACCCGTTGCGCTACCAGTCGTCGATCGGCAACTTCGTCGACGAGGAGGCGCACTACCGCCGCTTCCGGGAGCGTCCCGACACCCCACCGGCGGCCGGCGGACTGAAGATCCTGCTCGTCGGCGAGCTGGCCTACAACCCCGAGCGCGTCCTCGCCCTGGAGGAGCGCGGCCACCGCCTCTACGGGCTCTGGACGCCGACCGGGTCGGGGTTCAACACGGTCGGGCCATTGCCGTTCGGCCACGTCACCGACCTGCCCCGCGAGGGCTGGCGGGACGCCGTCCGGCACATCAAGCCCGACGTGGTCTACGCCCTGCTGAACTGGCAGGCGGTGCCCTGGGCCCACCACGTCCTCTCCGAGAACCCGGGGGTCCCCTTCGTCTGGCACTTCAAGGAGGGCCCGTTCATCTGCATCCAGAAGGGGACCTGGCCGGAGCTCGCCGACCTGCACGCCCGCTCCGACGGCCGGATCTACTCCAGCCCGGAGCTGCGCGACTGGTTCGAGACCGCGGTCCCGGCCGGGGGCGACGCGCGGCCGACCCTGGTGCTCGACGGCGACCTGCCGAAGCGGGACTGGTTCGCCGCCGACCCCTCGCCGCGCCTGTCCGAGCGCGACGGCGAGCCGCACACGGTCGTCCCCGGCCGGCCGCTCGGGCTGCACCCGCACCTCGTCGCCGAGCTGGCCCGGGCGGGCGTCCACCTCCACGTCTACGGCGACTTCACCCGCTACCTGTGGCGAACCTGGGTCGACAAGGTTCGCCCCCTGGCGCCCGACCACCTCCACTTCCACCCGCAGGTCGACCAGGACGGCTGGGTGAGGGAGTTCTCCCAGTACGACGCGGGGTGGCTCCACTTCTTCCCGAGCGGCAACGGGGGCGACCTCCGCCGCGCGGACTGGGACGACCTCAACTACCCGGCGCGGATCGCCACCCTGGCCGCGGCCGGTCTGCCGATGCTGCAGCGGGACAACGCGGGGGCGATCGTCGCCACCCAGGCGCTGGCGCGCGACCTCGACACTGGTCTCTTCTTCACCGAGATGGCGGAGCTCGGGACCCAGCTCCGCGACGAGGACCGGATGGCCGAGCTTCGCCGCAACGTCTGGCGGCACCGCGACCGGTTCACGTTCGACCACCACGCCGATGCGCTGGTCGCCTTCTTCCGTCGGGTGATCGCCGGGAGCTTGCGTTAGCGGCGTCGGGTCTGAGGCCGACGGCGAGACGCCCCCTGCCGCAGCCGGAGCGAATGCGTCGTCGGTAGCAGGGCCCGATGCTCGATGGGGAGTGCCACCGATCCCCGCTCGGGGCTACCGAGGGCTATCTCCGAGGTTGGATCCGCGCAACCGGAGGCTCTCTCTGTCCTCCCCGGCGTACCGCCATCCGCCCGGGTGCGGCGGAGGCTGGTGCGAGACGGGTGTCGGGCGTTCTACGGGATCCGGCTGGACAAGTTAGGGAAGATGACGGTCAGCCAGTCCGCCCCCAGGCAAGCCTCGAGGTCAGCGGCTCAAGGACGAAGCTGACTAGTGCCGGCTTCGGACCGGTCGGGTAGAGCCCCGGCGCTGAGCCAGAATCCGTAAGGGATGCCGCCTTGGTCTGACCAGGGGCTGCCCGCTCTGAGTTGACCGCACTCCGGTGCTCCGTGCTCGCCCTGAACAGGCTCGGCCACCGCACGACCCGGAAGCCAACGCACATGAGGCGGACCTGGGCTGAGACACCGGAGGCGGTGGGCGGCGGCCGTCGGGACCCTCCGACGGCACTGCCCGTTCTGGGGAGCGTGCCCCCGTCGAGATGGGGGACATCGGTACCCGGAAAACCGGTGCCGATCCCGGCGCCCGCGATTCACCCGACGGCTGGCCGGCCGGTCACTCGTCCATGATCGGGCGACGGGTGTCCAGGTCGAACTTGCGGCCCGGGCCGAGGACGAACAGGTGGGAATCGACCACGGTGAGGACCTCGCCGACCTCGCGCTCGAAGTAGTCGGAGGTCGCGTTCCGGCCGTCGATCAATGTCACCATGCCGCTGCCGAGGACCTCGAGGACGCCCTCGCGATCGATCACCACCGCCGTGTCCTCGTCGAGCCCGATGCTCAGCAGCCCGGGGTTCCCGGCGAAGACCGAGAGGAGGCGTCCCATCCGACCGCGCTGGCTGAAGTGCTGGTCGACGATGATGTCCTGGAGCAGGCCGAAGCCTGCCACCAGGTCGACCAGGCCCTTCCTGGCCGCCGCGCTCCCGGTGTCCCCGGCGAGTCCCGTGCCGCCGACCATGACGTGGGCGGCGACGATCGACGCCCCCGCGCTGGTGCCGGCCACGACGACGCCGTCGGCGTTGCGGAGCCGGATGCAATCCATGGCCAGGGTCCCGGCCAGCAGCGAGACGAGTGTCGACTGGTCGCCGCCGGTGATGA
>CADCWG010000166.1 GCA_902806335.1 uncultured Thermomicrobiales bacterium
AAAGACGGCCTCGACGTCGTCGTAGACCGGAACCTGGCCGTCGACGACCAGGCCGACGACGCGGTCGCCCTCAAACTCGAACCCGACCCGCAGGAAACGCCCCCCGAGCTGGTCGAGCTCGCGGGAGATCAACTCGGCCTGCGTCCCGTCGCGCGCAACGCGGACCCCGGCCGCGTCGGGTGGACCGAACGACTTGCCGTCGACGAGCGACGCCAGGCGGCGGAGGTCCGGGGGCAGGTCGCCGTCGGCGATCCCAAAGCGCGCCCCGTCAAGCTGCTGCCAGGAGAGCTGCACGCTCGTCGGCCGGTCCGCTTTCTCATGGGTGCCGACGGTAAAGAGGCGGGCGCCGGTGGGCCGGAGCACGGTGATGGAGCCCGTCGTCGGCTCGGTGGTGCGGACGATCTCGCCGGAGAGGCCGACCGCCTGCCCCGCCGCGAACCTCATCTGAGACGAGTACGTGGCACCGTCCGCCCCCCTCGCCTCGAACGTGCGGTCGACGTCGCTCTCCCAGCCGAAGCCGTCGTAGCGGTCGTAGTGCTGCGCCGAGAGGTACGCGGAGGACGCGGCCTGGAGGTAGAGGACGGGCGCGTCGCCGAGGTCGAGCGGACCGCCCATCTCGAACGACGCCCCGAACTCGGCGTAGGTCGCCGCCACCTCCCGACCCTGCCCCTCCGGCATCGGCAGCAACTCCTGCCAGCGCTCGGCGGCGGCCGCCAGGGGACGCTCGACGCGGTCCCAGGCGGCGTCGACGGCCTGGTTCCGCGCGCCGATCGGCAGCGTCCAGGCCGCCACGACGACGACCAGCCCCACGTTCACCCCGACCCCGAGGAAGCGCCACGGGAGTCCCGCCGGCGACGGGATGTCGAAGCCGCGCCACTCCACCCGGCGGCGGTACGCGAAGTGGCCGGCGGCCAGGGCACAGGCGGCGAGGAGGTAGAGCACGAGCGGCGCGGTGCCCACGCCCGGCTGATAGCCGACGTTCACGAGCACCACGAAGCCCGGGAGCAGCGTCGACGCCAGCAGCCACTGACGCCGATAGAGCGTCCAGGCCGACATGTAGGCGACGAGCCACATCGTGACGCCCATCAGGACCACGAACAGGGCCAGATCGTTGCCCTGGTCGCCGCGCGCGGTGTCGCGGACCCAGGTCTCGGCGCGCGCGGCCAGCGCGGAGAGGCGATCGGGTGGCGTCGGGCCGAGGGCGTCGTAGGTCAGCGCCGTCTGGAGCACGACCAGCACGACCCCGCACCAGAAGGCGCCAACGTGGGCGGCGAGGTCGGCGGCCGTGGTCTTGGCGAGCACGCAGCCGGTCATGCCCCCGGCCAGAGCGATAACCGGTAGCAGCCCCAGACCGTCGGCCCAGTCCGCCCGCTGCACCGCCCAGGCGGCGGCCAGCAGGACCAGCGCATGGAGCCCCAGCACGGCCCAGCCCTCGGCCGGGTGCGGCCACCGCGGGCGCCGGAGCCTCCTCTGGTCGCCGCGTCGCTCCGCGGGCCCTATCGCTGTCGCCATGCTCTCCTACCTCCCGCCAACCGACGGCAGGCCCTGCGGGGCGGCCAGGGCCGCCCCGACATCGTCTCCGCACTTCACCAGATGGGTCGGCACCCCGACCGCGAGCAGCCCGCTGACCACCAGCAGCGACGACGGCGCCGGGCCAAAGGTATCGGCCTCGACGACGATCGCCGACGCCCGCACGCGCCGCCCGACGATCTCTGCCAGGGCCCGCACCCACGCCTCGTCGGTGGACGGCGTCACGACCACCAGCGCCGTCTGGCGGCCGAACCGCCGGCTCTCGGCGGTGAGGACTTCCGCCAGCGGCCGGTTGCCGTCGGCCCGGATCACCGCCAGCGCCTCGAGGATCTTCAGGTACTGCCGGTCCGAGCGCTCGGTCGGGATCACCTCGTGGTGGCCGCCGCTGGCGATCAGACCGACGCCCCGGCCCTCGTCCGCGCCGCGCCGTGCAAACGAGGCGGCGATCGTCACCGCCACCTCTTCGCTCGCGTCGAGCCAGGGCGCGGCCGGCGCCCGCCACCACGGGCTGTGGGGAGGGTGGCTCGCCACGCGGTGGTGCTCGCGGTCGAGATCGATCACCACCCAGAGGTCGGCGGTCGGATCGAGGTCGAACTCCTTGACCATGACCCTGCCGGCGCGGGCGGTCGAAGCCCAGCTGATCCGATTGTACGGGTCGCCGGGCACGTACTCGCGCACCCCGGCCACGCTCGCCGTCACGGACGGTGTCCGCCGGGCCACCGACGCGCCGCCGGACAGGTTCCCGGAGGGCAGGGGGTAGGCGGCGACATCGACGGTCGCGGGGTAGACGACCAACTCGTGGGTGTTGGGAACCCGCAGGCTCGTCGGGAAGAGCCCGAACGGGTCACCCGAGCGGATCGCCAGGGGACCGATCCGGAACCGCCCGCGCCTGCCGCAGACGGTCTCGGCCCGCCACCGGGTCTGGGACCGACCGGCGGCGTGGACCACGCGCGACGCGACGTGGCCGGGCAGTGTCGAGTAGTCGCGGATCTCCAGCCAGAGCTTGGCGAGTCGACCCCGGTTGTCGACCCGCAGGTGCTCGACCAACGGCTGGCCGACCTGGGCCCGGTCGGTGGCCGTCTCGCGCACCAGGCCGACCCCACGCAGGCTGAGGCGGCTCCAGACCCAGGCGGCGACCAGCAGCCCGATCAGCGCGATCGCGACCTGATCGAGAAACGGCCAGTCGTTCGCCTGCGCCAGCACCACGACGACGAGCAGGACGAGCACCACCTTCGCCGCCGCCACGACGCGCTAGCTCCCCACCCGGCGGGTCATCCAGGAGCCGCGTCCGGCGGGCACCGGCTGGGAGTCGGCCGCCGGCACCGCGCCCGGGACCGGGACCGCGCGAAGGAGATCGTGGACGACCGTTCGGCTGTCGACGTTCTTCATCCGCGCCGCCGGGCTGACGATCACGCGGTGGGCCAGGGTCGGCTCCGCCAGCGTCTTCACGTCGTCCGGGATGACGTAGTCGCGCCCGTTGAGCGCCGCCCAGGCCCGGGTGGTGTTGTAGAGGGCGAGCGAGCCGCGCGGGCTGGCCCCGAGGTAGACGTCGTCGTGGTTCCGGGTCGCCTCCACCAGCGACACGATGTACTCGCGCACCGCCGGCGCGACGTGGACCTCGCGGATGGCTTCCTGGGCGGAGACCAGGTCTTCCAGGCGAACCGCCTGCGAGAGCGCGTCGAGGGGGTGGCTCCGGTGCTGCCGGTCGAGCATCTCGAGCTCGTTCGCCCGGCCGGGGTACCCCATCGAGAGGCGGACCAGGAACCGGTCGAGCTGCGCCTCGGGGAGCGGGAAGGTTCCCTCGTACTCGATGGGGTTCTCCGTGGCGAGCACGACGAACGGGCGGGGCAGCGGGTGGGTGACGCCGTCGACGGTCACCTGCGCCTCTTCCATCGCCTCGAGCAGCGCCGACTGCGTCTTCGGCGTGGCGCGGTTGATCTCGTCGGCGAGGACCATCTGGGCGACGACGGGCCCCGGGCGGTACTCGAAGGTCGCGCTCCGCTGGTTGAAGACGCTGACGCCCGTGACGTCGCTCGGCAGCAGGTCCGGCGTGAACTGGATGCGCTTGAACGAGCAGCCGACCGTGCGGGCGATCGCCTTCGCGAGCACGGTCTTGCCCACGCCCGGGACGTCCTCGAGCAGCACGTGCCCCTGGCAGAGCAGGGCGACGAGCACGAGCTGGACCTCGCGGCGCTTGCCGACGATTACCCGCTCGACGTTGTCGCACGCCACCCGCGCGACGGTCTGGACGGCCACCGGATCCATCGTGCCCGAGTTCCCCTCTCAACGCCCCAGGTGTCATGACCGGATACGCGTGTCACGCGGCGAGCGGCCGTCTCCCGCCGCGATCAGATGGGTAGGGGCGCCGGGTCCGCCGTGCCACGCCGAGCGGCGAATCCCCGCTCGTCTAACCGCTGGTTGGCCACGCCTGGGAAAAGTATAGCAACCGGCGGTGGCGTCACCTGATTCGAGGCGACCGCCCGCCGGACGGGGCGCCACCTCGCCCGGCCGACACACCCCGGCCGTCCCTCCGGCCGGCGAACGGACACCCGACGCTATACTGTTGGGCGACGGCGGAGGCGTCTCACGAGGGGAGAACGCCGCCCGCCTCGCGGCAGGAGACGGACCTTTGGCGACCAGGAGCAGCACCCGACGACGCCCACCCGAGGGATCGGCCGACAACCGTCAGGCGGTCCTCTTGCCGGGCGACGGAGCGGCGTCGGACGGCGCGTCAGCCGTGGAGGGCACCGGGCCGGCCCTCAGCGCGACCGACGCCGCTCCTGACGCGTCCGCGGTGTCGACGCCGGCCGAGGGCATGCCCTCGGCCGACCTGCCGACCGTGATGCTGGTCGACGGCTTCGGGTTGATCTTCCGCGCCTACCACGCCCTGCCGCCGTCGCTGACGACCGCCACCGGGGAGCAGGTCAACGCCGTCTTCGGCTTCGCCGCGATGTTGCTCGATGTCCTCCGCTCCCAGAAGCCGGACCACGCCGTCGTCTGCCTCGAAGGGGGACGCACCTTTCGCCACGACGCCGACGAGAACTACAAGGCGAATCGGGCCGAGATGCCGGACGACCTGGACAGCCAGATCGACCGTGTCAAGGCCCTGATCGCCGCGCTGAACATCCCCGTCGAGGTCCGGGCCGGCTACGAGGCTGACGACGTGATCGGGAGCCTCTCCACCCACCTCGCCGCCAGCGGCGACGTCCGCGTCCTCGTCGTCACCGGCGACACCGACCTCCTCCAGCTCGTCGACGATCGGGTCGATGTCGTCCTGCCGGGGTCGCGCCGCTTCGGCGAGCTGCGCCTCTTCGACCGAGCCGCCGTCATCGAGCGCTACGGCTTCGGGCCGGAGCTGGTCCCCGACTACAAGGCGCTCGTCGGCGACACCTCCGACAACATCCCCGGTGTCCCCGGCATCGGCGAGAAGACGGCCAAGGCGCTGATCGGCCAGTTCGGCGACCTCGAGCAGATCCTCGCCCACCTCCCGGAGGTCACGCCGACCCGAGCTCGCAACGCCCTGGAAGCCAACGCCGAGGTGGCCAGGGCCAGCAAGCGGCTGGCGACCATCGTCCGCGACCTCGACGTCGACCTCGATCGGGAGGAGAGCGCGGTCGGCAACTACGACCGGGAGCGCGTGGTCGAGCTCTTCCGGGAGCTCGAGTTCCGGTCGCTGGTCAACAAACTGCCCGCCCCGACCCGGGAGCGCCCGGCCGAGGCGGCTCCGCGCCCGGAGCGCCCGCCCTCCGTGCGCGCCATCGTCCGCACCCCGGACGCGCTCGCGGCGCTCGCCGACCGCATCCGCTCAGCTGGGGCCTACGCCGTCGACGTCGAGACGACCTCGACCGACCCGATGCGCGCGGACCTTGTCGGGATCGCGCTCGCGGTCTCGGATCACGAGTCGGCCTACGTCCCACTGGCCCACACCGAGGAGGCGGGCGGACCGCCTCAGCTGGAGGCCGACCACGTCCGGTCGGTGCTCGGCCCGGTGCTCGCCGACCGCGGGCTGAAGGTCTACGCCCACCACGGCAAGTACGACCTCCAGGTCCTCGCCCGCCACGGCTACGACCTCGCGCCCCTGACCTTCGACACGATGATCGCCGCCTACCTGCTCGGCGAGACGTCGAGCCGCCTCAAGGACCTCGCGTTCACCCGGCTCGGCATCGAGATGACCGAGATCACCGAGCTGATCGGCACCGGCCGTGGCCAGAAGACGATGGACCAGGTTCCCGGCGACCCGGCGGGCGACTACGCCTGCGGCGACGTCGAGGCGACCTACGCGCTGGTCGCCGAGCTCGCCCCCGAGATCGACGACCAGGGCCTCGGCTCCCTCCTCCGCGACGAAGAGCTGCCGCTGGTCCCGGTGCTCGTTGACATGGAGCGCGCCGGGATCGCGGTCGACGCCGACGAGCTGTCGGCCCTCTCGGCCGAGATGACCGCGCGCTTTCGGGAGCTGGAGCGGCAGATCTACGCGGTCGCCGGCCGGGAACTGAACATCGGCTCGAACCAGCAGCTCGCGCAGCTCCTCTTCGTCGAACTCGGGCTGGCGTCGGGGCGGCGTACCAAGACCGGCTACTCGGTCGACTCGGACGTGCTCGAGGCGATCCGGACCGCCCACCCGATCGTCGAGCTGATCCTGGAGTACCGCCAGCTCGGCAAGCTCAAGTCGACCTACGTCGACGCCCTGCCGGCCCAGGTCAACCCGGCGACGGGCCGCGTCCACACCTCGTACAACCAGACCGTGGCCCAGACGGGCCGCCTCTCCTCCACCAACCCCAACCTCCAGAACATCCCGGTCCGCACCGAGCTCGGCCGCCGGGTCCGCCGGGCGTTCGTCGCCGACCACCGGCCCGAGTCCCGCCTCTTCCCGGACGCGACCCTGCTCTCCGCCGACTACTCCCAGATCGAGCTGCGGCTGCTCGCCCACATGAGCGGCGAGCCGTTCCTCGTCGAGGCCTTCCGCGCCGGGGAGGACATCCACCGGGCGACCGCGGCCGCCGTCTACGACGTGCCGCTCGCCCAGGTGACCGGGGACATGCGGCGAGTCGCGAAGACGGTCAACTTCGGGGTGATGTACGGGATGCAGAGCTACGGGCTCTCCCGCGACACGGGCCTCAGCCGCGCCGACGCCCAGAGCTTCATCGACCAGTACTGGGCGCGCCTGCCGAAGGTCCGCGCGCTCTTCGACGAGACCCTCAGGTTCGGCGCCAGCAACGGCTACGTCCGGGCCCCGAGCGGACGGCGGCGCTACCTGCCCGACCTCGTGTCGTCGAATGGCCAGCGCCGCCTCGTCGCCGAGCGGATGGCGATCAACATGCCCGTCCAGGGCCAGGCCGCCGACATCATCAAGGTGGCGATGGTCCGCCTCCACGCCGCGCTGCGCGAGGCGGGGCGATCGGCGCGCCTCCTCCTCCAGGTCCACGACGAGCTCGTGCTCGAGGTCGACAAGCCCGACCTCGCCGCGACCGCGGACCTGGTGCGGCGGACGATGGTCGACGCCGCCGAGCTGTCGGTGCCGCTGGTGGTCGACCTGGCGGCCGGCCAGCGCTGGGACGAGCTGGAGGACCTCGACTGAGGCAACGCGCCGCAACGGTCGTCGTCGTGGCTGCGGCGGCCTTCTCGCCCCGGGACAGCCTCGCGAGGTCGCCCGCCCTCGTCGATCCGGTCACGAACGCACCCGCGCCCCCTCCTGTGGGGTCAGTCGTGCACCGAGCCGCATCGTGGTCCGCCGGTCGAACCAGGGTCGTCACGGACATCCCCTGCGCTCACGGGTGGGAGCAGGGGGATGGCGTATTCGGCGCTCACCGGAGTGGTTGAGGCGGGCGTCTTCCATGCCATCGCCGCCGGGCCGGGGCGGCCATCACCGTGCACGGCGACCCCGCACGGGCTGCCGACACTTCCCTTTCGTAAGCTTGTAACCCCCGGCGGGGTTGGCTACAATGGTGCGAGAACCCGACCCGGGTCCGCACGGGTGACCAAGCCCGTATCCCCTATGCCGTCAGCCCGGTCACGAAGGCTCAGAGACCCGCCCGATGCCCACCTATGCCTACCGCTGCATCGCCTGCGACCACCGCTTCGACGCGACCCAGCGCTTCGCCGACGACCCGCTCACCGAGTGCCCCGCCTGCGGCGGCCTCGTCAAGCGGGTGATCGGCCCCGTCGGCGTGGTCTTCAAGGGCTCCGGCTGGTACATCACCGACAGCCGGAAGTCGTCCGAAGCCACCAACGGTGGCAAGGCCGACGCCCCAAAGAAGGACGGCACGAAGACCAAGGACGACGCGCCGCGACCCGCCGAGACGGCGAAGGCCGCGAAGACCGAGCCGAAGGCCGACGCCAAGCCGGCCGCGGTCTAGGGCCGCCCGTGGCACTCCCCGCCCGCCGCCTCTTACCCGTCTGCTGCTTCCAGCCCGAGCCCTGCGGTGCCGCCGTCGGGGGCCACGCCGCCTGTCGCTAGGGCGCGGCACCGCCGCGCCCCGCACCGGCCGGCCGACCGCCCCGACCGCAGGACGTGCCCCATGTCACTCACCGACGACATCCGCGCCATCCGCGAGCGCGACCCCGCCGCCCGCTCCACCCTCGAGGTGGTCCTCACCTACCCCGGTCTCCACGCCCTCGCGCTCCACCGGGTCGCCCACGTGCTCCAGCGGCACGGTCGCTCGCTGCTGGCGCGGGTCGTGTCTCACCTCGGTCGCCAGCTCACCGGCATCGAGATCCACCCCGCGGCCGTGATCGGCCGGCGCCTGTTCATCGACCACGGGATGGGCGTCGTGATCGGCGAGACGGCGGTCGTCGGCGACGACGTGACGATGTACCAGGGCGTGACCCTCGGCGGCACGGGCAAGGAGCGGGGCAAGCGCCACCCGACGATCGGCGACGGCGTGACGATCGGCGTCGGGGCGAAGGTGCTCGGCGCCGTCACGGTCGGCACCGGCGCGAAGATCGGCGGCGGCGCGGTGGTGCTCCGCGACGTGCCGCCCTTCACGACCGCGGTCGGGGTCCCTGCCCGCAACGTGGCGGTGATCGACCCCGAGAGCGGCCTGGCACGCCGCCTGGAGACGCTGCCCGATCCCGACCGCGAGACGCTCGCGGCGCTCCTCCGCCGCGTCGAGCAGCTCGAGCGGCAGATCCGGGAGCTGGAAGCGGAGCGGGTCCTCGAAGTCGCGCGGGAGCCGCTCGGCATCGGCTGACGTGCTCGGCGTCCCGGCGACCGTGCAACACCACCGCCGATAGTCCGCCGGCAGCCCGATCCGCGCCGGCGGGACGCCCGCCGGGCCTGGCGGGCGACCGAACCCCGGATGACTCGGTCACCAGGGGCGCTCGTGTCCGCCGTCCGTGCCTGCTACCCTCCCCCGACAGCCGCCGCCAGGCCGCAACCAGCGGAGATGCGCCCCATGGAGACGCTCGAATCCCGAACCGCCGCTCCGGCCGGCCGCGACCTCCCGCCGATCCGGCTCTACAACACGGAGTCGCGTCGGGAAGAACCCTTCGAGACGATCGAGCCGGGTCAGGTCCGGATGTACGTCTGCGGCGTGACGGTCTACGACAGCGCCCACATCGGCCACGGCATGTCGGCGATCGTCTTCGACGTCCTGCGCCGCTACCTCGAGTACCGCGGCTACCAGGTTCGGCACGCCCAGAACTTCACCGACGTTGACGACAAGATCATCGCCCGCGCCAACCGCGAGGAGATCTCGCCGGACACGCTCACCCGGCGGCTGATCGACGAGTGGCTCGTGGACACCCGGGCGCTGAACATCCTGCCGGCCACGGTTTATCCCCGGGCGACCGAAGAGATCGGCCCGATCGTGGCCATGATCGAGCAGTTGATCGAACGCGGGGCGGCCTACCGCGCCGACGGCGACGTCTACTACCGCGTCCGCTCGTTTCCCGGCTACGGCAAGCTCTCTCACCGGCAGGTCGACGACCTGCTCTCCGGCGCGCGGATCGACGTCGACGAGCGCAAGGAGGACCCGCTCGACTTCGCGCTCTGGAAGGCCGCCAAGCCCGGCGAGCCGAGCTGGGAGAGTCCTTTCAGCACGGGCCGTCCCGGCTGGCACATCGAGTGCTCCGCGATGTGCGTCGCCCACCTCGGCGGCCAGGTCGACGTCCACGGCGGCGGGGCCGACCTCATCTTTCCCCACCACGAGAACGAGATCGCCCAGTCCGAGGCGGCCCTCGGACAGGAGCCGTTCTCCCGCTTCTGGGTCCACAACGGCCTGCTGCGCCTCGGCGACGAGAAGATGTCGAAGTCGCTCGGCAACATGGTCACGCTGCGATCGATCATCGATCGCGGGCTCACCGACGCGTTCCGGCTGATGGTGCTCCAGTCCCACTACCGCGCGCCCCTCACCTACACCGAGGACGGCCTGCTCGCGGCCGAGCGGGGGCTCGCTCGCCTCCGGGTGGCGGCGGGGACGGGCGCCGCGCCGGTCGGGATCGACCCGGTCGAGCCGGGCACCGGGGAGACGGCGCTCGACGACCTCGCCAGCAGTGCCACCTTGGCCGGTATGGCGGAGCGGGCACGCGAGCGGTTCCACGCGGCGATGAGCGACGACCTCGACACCCCGGGCGCGGTCGCGGACCTCTTCGACCTCGGCCGGGCGATCAACCGGGCCCGCGGGGCCGGCGCGCCGTCCGACGTCTACGCCGAAGCCCGTGAGACGCTGGTCGAACTCGCCGGCATCCTCGGACTTTCCCTGGAGGAGCCGCCGACCGTCGAGGCCGGCGACGCCGCGCCCTTCATCGAGCTCCTGGTCCGGGTCCGTGACGACCTGCGCGCCGCCAAGCAGTGGGCGCTGGCCGACCGCATCCGTGACGATCTGGCCCAGCGTGGGGTCGTGGTGGAGGACGGGCCGGGTGGCGGCACCTGGCGGGTGGCGCGATGAGGCACCGGGCAACCGCGACCCGGGAAGCGCCGTCCGCAACGCGGAGGCACCGCTGATGAGCGAACGGGGCCGACGCCCACCGGGCCGCCGCAGTCTGATCCCGCCGGACAACGGGAGCGGCGACGGGGACCGGCGGGGCGGACGCGAGCCGGGCCCCCGGCGTGACGCGCCCGCCGGGCGACGCCGCGACGGCGGCGATCGTGGGGCGCCGCCGTCCCGGACCCGGTCGCCGGAGCGCCGGGTCGGGACCGGCGGTGGCGGGCCGACGAGAGGTCCGAGCCGGCCGCCGGCCGCCGCCGGCCCCGGGGCTCCCCCCGTGATCGCCGTCGCCGGCGAACTGGTCTACGGCCGCAACGCCGTCGCCGAGTCCCTCCGGGGCCGGCGCCAGGCCCACCGGCTGCTCCTCGCCGAGGGCGCCCGGGAGGACGACCGGCTCCGTGCCCTGGTCGCGGCGGCAGACGCGGCGGAGGCGATGGTCGTCCGGGTGCCACGGGTCGCGCTCGACGCGGCGACGGGCGGCGCGAACCACCAGGGCGTCGCGCTCGACGTCTCGACCTTCACCTACGGGGTGCTCGACGACGTGGTGAGTGCGGAAGGCACGGTCCTCGTCCTCGACCACCTGCAGGACCCGCAGAACTTCGGGACGCTGCTCCGGGCGGCCGAGGCCTGCGCCGTCGCGGCGGTGGTGATCCCGCAGGACCGAGCGGTGGCGGTGACCCCCGCCGTCGTCAACGCGTCCGCCGGAGCGGTTGAGCACCTCACCGTCGCGATGGTGCCGAACCTGGCGCGCGCCCTCGACGTGATGAAGGACGGCGGGCGCTGGGTGGTCGGCCTCGCCGAGGGCCCGGGCAGCGTCGACCTCTTCACCACCGACGTGCCGACGCCGGTGGCGCTCGTGGTCGGGAGCGAAGGCCACGGCATCGGGCCGAACGTCGCCCGGCGCTGCGACCTGATGGTGTCGCTGCCGATGCGCGGCCGGGTCCCCTCCCTCAACGCCGCGACGGCCGGCGCGGTCGTCCTCTTCGAATTGCTCCGGCGCGAGCCGTCGTCGTAGGCCGGTGGGCGGTGCCGCTCGGCCCTCTCTGAGGGGACCGCGCGCACCCCGCCCCCCACGCGGCGGACGGTCTTCGGGGTATGCTCCCGCCGCGGCATCGGACAGCGCGCCATCGTGCCTCTTGTCACAGCGGTCCGCGCCCGAAACATTGACGGGATGTACGTACAACTGCTACCGTGCGGCGCGGACCGGTTGGGGCGGTCCGCCGTCGTCCAGGTCCCTGGGCGTCCGCCGCGCGGACGCGCCCGTGCGGGGAGGGTCGTCACCGATGTGCCAAGGTCTCCGGCACCGTCATCACCCGGTGGATGAGGGCGCTCCCGCCGCCGAGCAGCGCGCGGCGTACACCGTCGACCGCCGAGTCGTCCTCAAGGCCGCAGCGGTCCTGGCGGCGATGACCGCCGCGCCGCGGCTGGCGGATCGGCAGTCGGCCCTCGCCCAGGAGGTGGAGACGCTCGCCGGCACCTGGTCGCCGGACGATGCCGCGTTCGCCGCCGCCTCGGCGCCGGGAGAACCGGTGGTCTTCGAGACCGACTTCCCGATCACGGCCGCCGGCGCGAGCTGGGACGCCTCGGTCGAGTTCCCGGTGGTGATTGAGGTCAGCTTCAGCAACGACGGCGCCACGTTTACCGAACCGGTGCTGACGTCGGCCGCGGCCGAGGACGCCGGGCGGCCCGACCGCGATGGCCGCTGGTACGCGGACCTCGCGTTCGCCGATGGCCACACCTACGTCCGCTACCGGACCCTCGATGCCGACCTCGCGCCGGCCGCGGTGACGGGCCTGACCTTCCACTACGTCGACGCCAGTGGCGGCCCGTACTCCGACGTGGTGGGCGCCAACGCCCTCGGCGCCGACGCGGTCGGCGCCGACGTGGCGCGGCCGCGGGTGATCTCCCGCGCCGGCTGGGGCGCCAACGAGGCGTACCGGTACGACCGCGAGGGCGAGATCTGGCCCCAGGAGTTCGTGCCGGTCCAGCACGTCATCATCCACCACACCGACACGCCGAACTTCCAGGACCCGTTCGTCGCGATGCGCTCGATCTACTACTACCACGCCGTCACCCGCGGCTGGGGGGACATCGGCTACAACTACCTCGTCGACTTCCGGGGCAACATCTTCGAGGGTCGGGTCGGAGGCGAGAACGTCGTCGGCGGCCACGCCTACCAGTACGCCTACGGAAGCTCCGGTATCGGCACCATCGGCGACTTCGACTTCCAGGACGTCACGCCCGCGGCCCAGGCGGCGATCATCGCAATCACCGCCTATGTCGGCCGCAACCTCGACCCGTTCGGGGCCCAGAACTTCCAGCAGGTGCCGGGCCTGCCCCGGATCTGCGCCCACCGCGACGTCAACCAGAGCGCCTGCCCGGGCAACTACCTCTACGACGACCTGCCCACCATCCGCCGCGCCGTCGCCGACGCCGTCGCCGTCGCCGGCCCGGGCTTCACGGTCGGCCAGAGCGTCCGAACCTCCGTCGCCGACGGCAACCTGCGGGCCCGGCCGACCACCGACGGGACGGTCCGCGCCGTCCTGCCGCTGGGGACGACCCTGACGATCACCTCGGGTCCGACCCAGGCGAATGGGTACACCTGGTACGGGGTGTCCGGGGCCTACGGCGACGGCTACTGCGCGACGGTGATCCTCGCCGCCAGCGGCAGCCAGCCGGCCCCCGGCGCGATCGCCGTCGGCGACACGGTCGAGGTCGCCACCGATCTGCTCAACCTCCGGCGATCCGCCTCCACCAGCGCCGCGATCGACGCCCAGCTGCCGCAGGGGACCCAGGGCACCGTGCTCGCCGGCCCCACGACCGGCAGCGGCTACACCTGGTTCCAGCTTCGGACCAGCCGCGGGACGGGCTGGTGCGTGGTCGACTTTCTCCGCGAGGTCGGCGGCTCGACCACCCCGCCCGAAGGCGGGCTCGACGTCGGCGACTTCGCCACGGTGAGCACCGACGCGCTGTCCCTGCGTGAGTCGCCCGGCAACGACGAGCGGGTCCTCGCGGTGATGCCGTATCGGACCCCGCTCCAGATCATCAACGAGCCGCGGATCATCTCCGGCTACACCTGGATCGGCGTCGTGAGCGCCCAGTACGGCGCGGGCTGGGTCGCGGCGGAGTTCCTGGTCCCGGCGCCGGCGCCGTCGGTGCCCGGCCAGTTCGCGGTCGGCGAGTCGGTCTTCGTCAATACCGACGCCCTCAACATGCGGTCGGGCCCGGGCACCGACCGCAGCAT
Organism: uncultured Thermomicrobiales bacterium; assembly: GCA_902806335.1. Lineage (GTDB taxonomy): Bacteria > Chloroflexota > Chloroflexia > Thermomicrobiales > UBA6265 > CADCWG01. The sequence continues at coordinate 13,699 of CADCWG010000166.1, forward strand.
CACCGCGACCCTGCCGACCCGCCTCCAACTCCAGGTGACCGACGGCCCGGTGAGCTACGACGGCGACATCTGGTACGGGGTCTACGCGCGCGGCTACGGCGGCGGCTGGGTCCTCGGCCAGTACCTCACCCGCTCCGGCGCGGCGCCGACCCCGACTCCCACCACGCCGCCGCCCAGTGGCGGGATCGCGGTCGGGACGACGGTCCAGGTCGTCGACGGGAGTCTCAACTTCCGGACCGGTCCCTCGACGTCCGCCGCGATCGCGAACGTGGTTCCCGAGGGCACGCGGTTCAGCGTGGTCGGTGGGCCGACGCAGGCCAACGGCTACACCTGGTGGCAGGTCCGCAACAGCGGCTACGGCACCGGCTGGTGCGTCGGCCAGTACCTGCGCCGCGTCTGACCCTGACAGTCCCCGGATCCGCGGATCCGCGCGTGGGTCGCGACGACCTCGGGCCGTCGCGGCCCACGCCCCCGGTGATGCGTGGACCGGCGGCGCCGCTCGAGCGGCCGCGCGTTGCAGCCCTTCCGCCCGGCGCGTATAGTTGTCGTGGCAAATCAGTGTGTCCGTACACCCCCGCGCCCCGCTGCCGATGGGACGATCGCGCCGAAGGGTGTCCACTCCCCCGAGGTGATCACCGTGCCGACAAAGATCGTGCTTCGCCAGGACGTGCCTAAGTTGGGTGAGAAGGGCACGGTGCAGACCGTCAAGGACGGCTACGCCCGGAACTACCTTATCCCGCAGGGGATGGCAGTCCAGGCGACGTCCGGCGAGCTCAAGATGGTCGCCGAGAACCAGCGGGTGGCCGCCCGCAAGATCGCCAAGCAGGAGCAGCAGCTCCAGTCCCTGAGCGACAAGATCCAGGGCCAGACGCTGACCTTTACCGCCCGCGCCAGCGAGCAGGGCCGCCTCTTCGGCTCGGTCACCTCCGGTGACATCGTCGAGCGGCTGCAGGCCCAGATCGGCGAAGAGGTGGACCGCCGCCGGGTGGTGCTCGACGAGGCGATCCGCGCCGTTGGCAGCCACACGGTGACGATCAACCTCGTCGGCCGGCTCCGCCCGCAGATCACGGTGGTGGTCAACGCCGAGGAGATCGCCGACGAGAACGACGGCGGGGCCGCGGCCGACACCGCTACCGCCGACGCGGCCCCCGCCACCGACGCCTGATCCCCGACCTCGGCGGTGCGGGGAGCCGGCGCCCCCCCGCACCGCCGCCCCACCCCTCGCCCCGCTGACCACCCCAACCCGTCGCACGGTCTGCCGCCCCCGCCGGCCGGTCCGAGAGCCGAGGAGTCTCCCGGATGGTCACGGCGTCCCCCGCGTACGCGGGCGAACGGCTGCCGCCCCACAACGCCGAGGCCGAGCAGTCGCTGCTCGGCAGCCTGCTGATCGACCGTGACGCGATCATCAAGGTCGCGTCGTTCGTCCGCGCCGAAGACTTCTACCAGTCGGCGAACGGGTCGATCTTTCAGGCGATCCTCGACCTCTACAACCGCCGCGAGCCGACCGACTTCGTCACGCTCTCGGACGAGCTGACGCGGCGGGAGAAGATCGAGCAGGTCGGCGGGATCGCCTACCTCTCCTCCCTGATGACGGCCGTCCCGACGGCGGTCCACGTCGAGTACTACGGTAAGATCGTCGAGCGGACGGCCGTTCTCCGCCGCCTGATCGACGCCGGGTCGAACATCGTCGCCATCGGCTACCAGGAGGGCGTCGAGACCGAGGACGCGCTCGACGCCGCCGAACGGGCGATCTTTCAGGTCTCGGAGAAGCGGCAGACCAAGGACTTCGTCTCGATCGCCGAGGTCCTCGACCGCTTCTTCGACCAGATCGACTACATGCAGCAGCACCGGGGCGACGTCGTCGGCGTCGCCACGGGCTACTCGGACCTCGATCAGCTCACCGGCGGCCTGCAGCGCTCCGACCTGATCATCCTCGCCGCCCGGCCCTCGATGGGGAAGACCGCCTTCGCCCTCGGGATGGCCTACGGCGCGGCGCTCCAGGCCGGCAAGACCGTCGGCATCTTCAGCCTCGAGATGTCCGCCGAGCAGCTGGTGCAGCGCCTACTCTCGACCGAGACCGGCGTCGACTCCCACCGCCTCCGCCTCGGCCAGATCGACGACGGCGAGTGGGACCGGATCTCCCGCGCCTTCGGTCGCCTGGCCGAGGCCAACATCTTCATCGACGATGCCGCCGGCGCCGGGATCATGGACGTGCGGTCCAAGGCCCGTCGCCTCCAGGCCGAGCACGGGCTCGACCTGATCATCGTCGACTACCTCCAGCTGATGAGCGGTCGCCGCACGGACAACCGGGTGCAGGAGATCTCGGAGATCTCTCGGGGTCTCAAGGGGCTGGCTCGGGAGCTGAACGTGCCGGTGATCGCGCTCTCGCAGCTCTCCCGCGCCGTGGAGACCCGCGCCGACCACCGACCGATGCTGTCCGACCTCCGGGAGTCGGGGTCGATTGAGCAGGACGCCGACATCGTGATGTTCATCTACCGCGAGGAGAAGTACGACGAGACCACCGACAAGAAGGGGATCGCCGAGATCATCATCGCCAAGCACCGCAACGGCCCGGTCGGGTCGATCAACCTCAGGTTCTTCGATAAGACCGCCCGCTTTGCCGACCTCGAGCTCTACCGCGACGCGGGCCTGTAGGCCGGCCGGCGAAGGGTCGTGATGGTCCTCCCCCTGTGCGTGGCCGCCCCCGCCCGCGACCGTCGTGGCTAAGCGCTTCGGTGGCTTCCTCGTCGCGACCGATCCGTCCGTCCCGGTGCCGACGGCGTTCTTCACCGACGTCCTACCGCAGCTCAGCGACCTCGCCGAGGTCCAGGCTACGCTGGCGGTCTTCCGCCTCGCCGCGGAGGCCGGCGGGATCGAGGCGCCGGTGGCTCACAGCGAGGTCCGCCGGGATCGGTCCCTACGCGCGGCGCTGCGGGTCGTGGGTAGTCCCAGCGAACCGGACCGCCGGATCGGCGGCGGGCTCGACCTGGCGGTCGGCCGGGGGACGCTGCTGCGCTTCGTCGCCGACCACGGCGCCGGCGTCGAGCCGGACGTCTGGTACTATGTCAACACCCCCGCGAACCAGGCCCTGATCGCGGCCATGGCGCGCGGCGCCGTCGCCCCGCCGACGCCGCTCTGGCGCGACGCCGTCCCGCCGGCGGTCCGTCCCGAGCGGCCGAACGTCTTCCGGCTCTACGAGCAGAACATCGGCCTCCTGACGCCGCTGATCGCCGACCACCTCGTCGACGCCCTCGAGACCTACCCCACCGAGTGGATCGAGGAAGCGATCGCCGAGGCGGTCAGCTACAACCGCCGGAGCTGGCGGTACGCGCAGCGGATCCTGGAGCAGTGGGCCGCCTCCGGCCGGACCGGCGGGCGCGGCGAGGGCAACGGCCATGAAGCGCCTCGGCGACGTGATCAAGAGTCTGGACATCTCGATCCCGATCACTATCGGGACGGCCACCACCTCGACCGCGCCCGCCTCCGCTAAGTGCCCGATCTGCCAGGATGCCGGCTACCTCCGCCGCGACGTCCCGGTCGGCCACCCGAGTTTCGGCCGGATCTACCCATGCGAGTGCAAGACCCGCGAGCAGCACGACAAGCTCGCGCGGGAGCTCCGCGACCTCTCCAACCTCGACGCCTTCCTCGAGCGGACGTTCGCCGACTTCGACCCGACGATCGACGGCGTCCAGGACGCGTACGCCGTCGCCCAGGCCTTCGCCCGTGACCTCGACGGCTGGCTCTTCCTCCATGGCAACTGCGGCGGCGGCAAGACCCACCTTGCCGTGGCGATCGCCCTCGACGCGATGGCCCGCCATCCCAACCAGCGCGTGCTGTTCGCGGTCGTGCCCGACCTGCTCGACCACCTCCGGGCGACGTTCGATCCCGGGAACGCCGTCGCCTACGACGACCGGTTCGAGCAGATCCGGAACGCGAACCTGCTCGTGCTCGACGACCTCGGAACGGAGAACACGACCCCGTGGGCGCGGGAGAAGCTGTACCAGATCTTCAACCACCGCTATAACCAGCGCCTGCCCACGGTCGTGACCTCGAATCAGGACTTCAAGCGGATCGAAGACCGCGTGCTGTCCCGCATCCTGGACACACGGCTGACCCGCTACGTCCACGTCGACGCCGAGGACTATCGGCGGCGGCGCCTCGCCGGCCAGGGCGCGCACGGCGGCTTTGGCAGTGGCGTCGGGGCACGCGGGGGCCGCTAGGGAACCGCCCCGACCCGGACCACGTCTCGCGAGCAGAACGGCCAGGACCGGGGGGTGTAGCGCTTGCTTCAGATGCCGTCGCCACGTTCCACCGGCGCGGTATGCCGGAGAGGAGCGTCCGGGTCCCGGCCGACACGATCCCGGTGCTAGACTGACGGACGGTGGATTCCCGCCCCACGCTCGTCGGTGGTCTGATGCCCGATCTCGGATGGCTGTTGGGCCGGCTCGGCGACGTCCGAGCACTGCTCGACATTGCCGTCGTCACCGCAGTCATCTACTGGCTCCTGTGGGTCGCACAGGGCACCCGGGCGACCCAGCTCATCCGGGGCATCGCGACCCTGATCGCCGTGCTCTTCTTCCTGAGCACATCGTTGCGGCTGACGACCCTCTCATGGCTGCTCGGCAACATCTGGCCGGCACTGGTGGTCGCCATTCCGATCATCTTCCAGCCCGAGCTCCGCCGCGCCCTCGAGCAGCTCGGGCACACCGGCGCCTGGCTGCGCTCGCCGTTCGCCCAGGCCGCGGAGCAGGACCTCGACCGGATGGTCGACGAGGTCGTCCGTGCCGCGTCGCAGCTGGCCCGGCAGCGCTTCGGCGCGCTGATGGTGATCGAGCGCGAGACAGGGTTGCAGGACTACGCGGACCGCGGCGTCGCCCTCGACGCGAACCTGACGCGGCAGCTGCTGATCAACATCTTCTTCCCGAACTCGCCGCTCCACGACGCGGCGGTGGTGATCCGCGGCGAGCGGATCGTCGCCGCGAGCGTCGTGCTGCCCCTGACCGACAATATCTCCGCGACCGGACAGTTGGGCACGCGGCACCGCGCCGCGATCGGCGTCACGGAAGAGTCGGACGCGCTCTCGGTGGTCGTCTCGGAGGAGACCGGACAGATCGCGGTCGCCCACAATGGCCGCCTGATCCGCAACCTCGACCAGGACCGACTGCGGCGCGTCCTCCGCTCGCTCCTCCGGCTCGACCGCGCCCAGGGCCGCGCGGCGAGCAGCAGCAGCTTCCCGTTCGGGTTGCCCCTCGGTCTCGGCCGGCCCTCGACCAACGGTACCGACCGGGCGCGTCGCGACGGAACGACGGGCCCGAAGGGCCAACCCGCCCGCCGAGAGCCCGAGGCCGGCCGGGCCCGGTAACACGGCGAGCGGCTGACCGCGGGGGGCCAGAGGCGCGAGGCGGACCGGGCCGGCCCCCGAGGCCGAATGTTCGGGGTCGGCGCCGGCTCCGGCCGGCCGCCGACCGGCAGGGCGAAGCCCCGGTGCTTACCCGGAAGCCGGTGCCGACCCGGGCTAGACGCTTAGCCGCTACCGAGAGGACCCGGACGTGATCAGCTTCGACCAGCTCCGGCCGACGCCTGGTACCGTCTTTCGCCTCCTCGTCTCCTTCGGCGTCGCGCTGCTCCTCTGGGGCTGGGTGACGCGCATCGAGGACCCCGACGAGACGCGCCGGTTCGGCAACATCCCGGTCCAGATCGCCGACCTCCCCGAGGATCTCGTCCCCCTGACACGACCCGAGCCGGTGCAGGTCTCGCTCACGGGTCCCAGCTCGTCGGTCGAGGGGGTGAGCGCGAACGACATCACGGTCGCGGCGAACACGGAGGACGTCCAGGAGCCCGGGGAGTACACGCTCCCGCTCCGCGTCTCGACTTCCGCCGACGTGCGGAGCCGTCGCGTCGACCCGGGCGAGGTGACGGTCCGGATCGACCGACTGGTCAGCCGCCAGATGCCGATCGACTTCGCCGAGCCCGAGCTCGACCGGGGCCAGCAGCGGATCGGCGCACTCGTCCCGGAGACGCTGGAGGTGACGGTCAGCGGTCCCGAGTCCCTCGTCAACTCGGTCGCCACCGTCGAGGTCCGGATCGCGGTCGGCGACGCCACCGACGACTTCAGCCGATCCTTTCAGGCCGTGCCGCTCGACGCCAACGGCCGGGTGGTGAACAACGTCCAGGTCTCGCCGACGGCGGTCAATGTCACGGTCCCGATCGATACCCGAGGCAAGGAGGTCCCGGTCTTCCTCAACGTCACCGGGGCCCCGGCGGAAGGCTTCGAGCTTGGCCAGCAGACCGTCACGCCCGCGACCGTGTTCTTGATCGGGCCGCAGCCGGTGCTCGACACCATCTTTTCGGTCGAGACCAACCCGATCGACGTCACCGGAGCCACCGAGACGGTCACGCAGAGCATCCAGTTGGCGACACTCCCGCCGGGCGTCAGCGTGCTCCCGCCGGACGACGTCGGCGTGCAGGCGGTCATCGAGGTGCAGCAGCGCACCTTCGCCCAGCCGCTGCCGAACCAGGCGATTACCGTGGTTGGGCTCGGCGCGGGCCTGGTCGCCTCCGTGCTCCCGGAGACGGCGACGATCGCCGTCGAGGCGTCTCAGGAAGCGATCAATGCCCTCGGGGCGGGCGCGATCCAGGTCCAGGTCGATGTCACGGGACTGGGTCCGGGCACCTACAACCTGGAACCGAGGGTCCTGCTGCCGTCGGGCATCCGCTGGACGGCGGTGGACCCGCCGACGATCGAGGTCCGCATCACCGAAGGCTCGCCCGGGAGCGGGGCACCCGCCGCCGCCCCGGCGGCTTCACCGCCGTCATGACCTCCCCGAAGCCGGTAGGAGCAGCCCGCAGTGCCCGCTGAGGAGCATCCAGAGGTGGCAGCCCGCTCACGAACCGGCGCGCGCTTCCGGCGCTGGCCCGTCGGGTGACGCCGCGCCCCTGAGTGCCCGGTCCGAGTCCCTGGTCACACCGCGGCGTCCTGTCGCCCGCCGCGGCTTCACCGGCGGCGACGAAGCCGCTCCGAGCCGGCGTGTCGCGTGATCCGGACGACGTTCGTTCGGTGGTAGTACGGGCGCGGTCTGGCGGCCGCGCCCGTCAGGGGAGAGTCCCCAGGTCAGGGACACAGGAACAGAGCTGGCCAGAGCCAGCTGGGGCATCACCGGTCGAAGCCTGCAGGATCAACGGGATCCCGGATGAGCCTCCGACCTCGGGCCGCACGGCTGGGCACGGCCATCGGCCCCTCCCGAGACCAGTGTCCAGCCAACCCCGTGTGACCTCTGGGGCACGTTTGCCAATTGCTCGACCTCACGCCTACCCCAGCCACGCGGTCGCCATACGGGCGATGGTGTGGGGCATAGAGGGTTAACCGGCGCTCGACGAGGCAGAGGATCTACGTGCAGCAGGGGCGATTCCGAGACGCGGAAGCGTTCCTCCACCCTAGCCGCCGTTCGTGGCCCCGCCATAACCGCCGGGTCAGAAGGCGAGCGCCGAGAGTCGGTCCGGCGAAGCCAGGCGTCCACGGCTCGGAGGGGTGCGGTGGTCGACGCCGGCAACCGCATGGGTGCGCGCCAGGATCACGTCCGCGGACGAACCCGGCGGGCGGAACGCTGGATTCGCGAGCGAGATCGCCCGGACGACTCGCGCTACGGGCGGGAGACCGTTGGCGACGGCTCGGTGGCGCCGCCGCCGAAGTCCATCTCGTGGGTGAGGAGGATCGCCTCGGCGACCTCCTTCATCGACTTGCGCGCGTCCATGCTGGTCTTCCGGATGCGGTGGAACGCTTCCGACTCCCGCAGCCCGTGGGCCTCCATCAGCACGCCCTTCGCCCGCTCGATCAGCTTGCGCGTCTCAAGCGCCTCCTTGAGGTCGCCGACCTCGCGCTCAAGCGAGCGGAACTCGTCGAACCGCGCCAGCGAGAGCTCGATCACCGGCATCAGCTCGGTCTCGCGGAAGGGCTTGACCACGTAGCCGACCACGCCTGCTTCCTTGGCCCGCTCGACGAGCGCCTGGTCGGAGTAGGCCGTCAGCAGCACGACCGGTGCGATCTTCTCGCGGGTCAGCTCCTCCGCCGCGGCGATGCCGTCGAGGTCCGGCATCTTGATGTCCATCACCATCAGGTCCGGCCGCAGCTTGCGCGCCAGGTCGAGCGCCGTGCGACCGTCGCCAGCCTCGGCGATCACGTCGTAGCCGATATGAGTCAGCATCTCGCGCAGGTCGAGCCGGATCAGCGACTCGTCGTCCGCGATGATGATCCGCGACGGCTTGGGGGCGACGGAAGCAGGGTTCCTCGTGCTCATGGGAGGCGTCCGCATCACGAACCCGACGAGGGTCGGGACCCACCGCGATCCGCCGCTAGGGCGACGGCCCGGCGCGCCAGGGGGTGAGAAAGCGACGGAGCGGGCAGCGGCCCCGGTTCCCGGCGCCGCGCCCGCTCCGTCGGTCGCTCTCTTGGTCGGGGCGAGAGGATTCGAACCTCCGACCACCGGTACCCCATACCGGTGCGCTACCGGACTGCGCCACGCCCCGTGAGCCGCGAGTATAGCAAACCGACGCGGACCCGTCAGCCGTGCGCCGAGGTCGGCCCGGGATCAGCTCCCACACACCATGCCCCGGCAAGAGAGGTCCCCTGGGCGGCGCCGGGGTCCGCTCGGACCCCGGCGCCGCCCAGGGGCAACCGGGCGCCGTCGGCGGGTCCCCACCGACGGCACCGCGGCCCCGCTACTTGACCTCGGCCTTGGCGCCCGCGTCCTCGAGCTTGGCCTTGGCGGCGTTGGCCTCGTCCTTCGAGATGCCCTCGCGGACCGCCCGCGGCGCGCCGTCGACGACGTCCTTGGCCTCCTTGAGGCCCAAGCTGGTGAGCTCCCGGACGGCCTTGATGACCTGGATCTTGTTCGCGCCGACCTCGGTCAGCACGACGTCGAACTCGGTCTTCTCCTCTTCCTCGACCGCCGCGGTGCCGGCGCCGCCGCCCGCCGGAGCCCCGCCGACGGCCACCGGGGCCGCCGCGCTCACGCCCCAGCGCTCCTCAAGCTGCTTCACCAGCGAGTTGAGGTCGAGCACCGTCATGCTCTCGAGCTGCGAGATCAACGTCTCGTGGTCCGCCATCGTGGTTCTCCACTCCCTCGTCGAATCGACCGTTGTTCGGGGCTGTCCGACGCTCCGACAGCCCCACATCGAGCTCTTCATGGGCCGCCACTAGTCGGCGGCCATCTCTTCGGGCTCGCCGCCGCCGAGCTGGTCGGCGCGCGCCTGCAGCAGGTACGCGATCGAGCGACCCGGACCACTGAGGACCCCGACCGTGCGAGCCATCGGCGACGCGAGCATCCCGACGACGCGGCCGAGCAGTTCCTCACGGGACGGCAGCGACGCGATCGCCTCGACCTCAGTCGGCCCGACCAGCTGCTGGTTGAGCAGCCCGCCGCGGACTGTGAGCACCCGCGAGGTACGGACGAAGTCGCTGACCGCCTTCGAGACCCCGACGATGTCGCCGTAGGCGAGGACCAGCGCGGTCGGCCCGGCCAGAACTTCGTCCAGTCCCGTGATCCCGACGCGCTCCGCCGCGATCGTCGTCAGCGTGTTCTTGGCAACCCGCAACTCCGCGTCGAGCGGCCGGAGCGTCGAGCGGAACCCCTGCAGGTCACCGACCTTGAGGCCGCGATAGTCGGTCACGATCGTGAGCTGAGACCGCTGGAGCTGTTCCGTCAACTCGTCGATCGTCGCCGCCTTCTGGACTGTTGGCATATCTCTTCACCTCCTTTCGGTGTGGCGTTCGCGATCGATTTCCGTCCGGCCATGGCCCGAAAACGGACGACGCCCCGGGTCGCCAACGCGACCCAGGGCGCCACGGCGCGGCGTCGCCGCGCGTCAACAGCTACCTCGGGCCTCGGTCGGTGATTAAGCGGCGTGCCGCCCCGACGGTCTTCGGCCGTGGAGAACGATCTTCTGTTGTGGTCCCGCCGCCCGCCCTCGCCGACCTAGGCGGCCGACGTGGTGGCGTTGGCGAGGGTCAGCGCCACGTCGAGGGGAACCCCCGGACTCATGCTGGTCGCCAGCGTGAGTGTACGGCAGTAGACGCCCTTGGTGCTAGCCGGTTTGGCGCGCTGGATCGAGTCGATCACCGCGTAGAGATTGTCCCGCAGCTGCTCGTCGGTGAAGCTCTTGCGGCCGACGGTGGTGTGGACGATGCCGGTCCGGTCGTTGCGGAACTCGACGCGACCGCCCTTCAGCTCGCGGATCACGTTCGGCAGATCCTCAGGGTTGCGGATGACGGTGCCCGAGCGGGGGTTCGGCATTAGGCCACGGCGACCGAGGATCCGGCCCAGGCCACCCACCTTGCCCATCTGGTCGGCCATCGCGACGGCGGCGTCGAACTCGAGCCAGCCACCCTGGATCTGCTGGACGTACTCGTCCACGCCCGCGTAGTCCGCCCCGGCGTCGAGCGCCGCCCGCTCGGCCTCGCCGGTGGCAAAGACCAGCACCCGGACGACCTTGCCGGTGCCGTGGGGCAGCAGGGCCGTGGTCCGCACGATCTGGTCGGCCTGCCGCGGGTCGATCCCGAGGCGAGCGTGGATCTCGACCGTCTCGTCGAAGCCGGCGAACGCCAGCTCCTTGACGAGGGTGATCGCCTCGTCCGGGGTGTAGAGCCGCTCGGGCTCGATCTTCTTCAGGGCGTCGGCGTACTTCTTCCCGTGCTGTGGCACCGTTGGTCCTCCCGGTGGTCCAGACGGGGACCGCGCCCCTCCCACCGTACCGTGTCGCGCGCCGAGGGCGGACTAGCCCGCGACCTCGATCCCCATGCTCCGCGCCGTCCCCTCGACCTGCTTGATCGCGCCGGCGAGGTCAACCGCGTTGAGATCCTTCAGCTTGAGCTCCGCGATCTCCCGGATCTGATCGCCGCTGACCTGGGCGACCTTCGTCGTCCGCGGGTTGGCGGAGCCCTTGTCGATGCCCGCCGCCCGGCGGAGCAGGTCTGCCGCCGGCGGGGTCTTGGTGACGAAGGTGAACGAGCGGTCCTCGTAGACGGTGATCACCACCGGGACGATCTGCCCGGCCATCGCCGACGTCCGCTCGTTGTACTCCTTGCAGAAGTTCATGATCGCGACGCCGTGCTGGCCGAGGGCCGGGCCGATCGGCGGCGCGGGGGTCGCCTTGCCGGCCGGGATCTGCAGCTTCACGTAGGCGCGGACGCGCTTGGCCATCGAAGTCCTCCCTGTCCTCTCGTCGTGCCCGGGCCGTCGCCCGGTCCGTAGCCCGACACTCACGGCGCGGCCCCGGGGAACGATCCCCCGGGGCCGCCGCGGCGCCGGGCGGCTAGGTCTCGCGCTCGGCCTGCAGGAAGTCCAGCTCGACCGGTGTCTCCCGCCCGAAGAAGGAGACCAGAACCTTCATCGTCTCCCGCTCGTGGTTGATCTCGTCGATCTCGCCCCGGAAGTCGGCGAAGGGCCCGTCGATGATCCGCACCGTGTCCCCGACCTGGAAGCTCATCTTGATCTTCGGCGCTTCGGCGGTCATCCCCTTGAGGATGCCCTGGACCGCGCCCTCGGACAGCGGCACCGGCTTGTTGTCGACGTTGACGAACCCGGTCACGCCCGGCGTATTGCGCAGGGCGTACCAGGTGTCGTCGTCCATCGCCATCCGAACCAGCACGTAGCCGGGGAAGGTCTTGCGCTGGATCGGAACCCGCTGGCTGTTGCGGATCTCGATCTCTTCCTGGGTCGGGACCACGATCTCGTAGACGCGGTCGCCCAGGTCGAGGGCGTCGACGCGGCTCTCGATCGTCTTCTTGACCTTGTTCTCGTAGCCCGAGTAGGTGTGGAGCACGTACCAGCGCCCCTCGGGCGTTGTCGCGACCTCCCCGACCTCGGCGGCCCGCTTGGCCGCCAGCCGTTCCCGCAGCGACGGGCGTCCCATCAGCATCTCCTCGTCGGCGGCGACACGGTCGGCGGCGGCGTGCGGGCGCGGGCGACGATTACGGCAGGGCCTCGAACACCTGGAACAGCACCCAGTCGATGCCGCCGAGGGCCGCGCCGAGGACCACCGAGACCGCGATCACCACGAGGGTCAGGGTGCGGGTCGTCTCCTGGTCCGGCCACACGATCCGCCGCAACTCGGCCCGGGTGTCGTCCAGGCGCTGCCGAATCCCGGCGGTGCGCCGGGCGAGGGCACCGCGCCGCCCACCCTCGGGGGCCTTGGAGCGCGCCGCCCCAGCGGCCGGCCGGGTCGACGCGGCCGC
>CADCWG010000167.1 GCA_902806335.1 uncultured Thermomicrobiales bacterium
GTGAAGCTCCCGATCGCCGGCGGGCACCTGCTGATCGGCAACGACGCCCCCGCCTGGATGGGCACCCTCGTCCACGGCAACGCCATGGACATCGGCGTCGAGCTCGACACCTACGCCGAGGCCGACCGCATCTTCGCTGCCCTCTCCAAAGGCGCCACCGTCGAATACCCCTTCCAGGAGATGTTCGACGGCAACTACTTCGGCTCGCTGGTCGACAAGTTCGGCACCCAATGGCTGGTCAGTTGCCCCGGCCCATCGTAGCCACCTTTCCACGCCCGCCTCTCGCCCGGCGCGTCCCCCGGTTCCCGCCGTCTTGATCCGGTGATTCGGCCCGCCGACCCCCGTTCCGGAGGCACCAAGGGCGGCCTCGCTCTGCGCCCCCGTGCCGCACGTTGGCAGACCGCGGTGTCGCCGCACTAGGGGAGTAGCGCCCAATCGGTCGGCAACTCGTAACGGTACAGCGCGCGCGTCGGCTTGCCGTTCTCCCGGAGCCGACCGAGGTCCTGGCGCTTCAGGTCGGCGTAGCTGTTCTGGACCTGGACGATCCGGCGTGCCGTGAGGTTGTAGACGACGAGACCGGCACCGGCCGGCGAGAGGCTGGCCTCCCGGGTGACCGCGTCGACGACGCGAAAGGGAGTTGGGGCGTCAATCGTTGCCGCCGACAACCGCTCCCGGATCTCGTCGAACTCGGCCCGGGTGTTGTGCTCGTCGAAGACCGCGAGACCGTTCGTTACCCTGGTGACGAAGGCGGGATCGTACCGGGCCGCCTCCTCGAGGAGGGCGCGGTGATCGGCGGCGCCTCGGCTACAGGCCGCGACGAGCGCCTTGGAGAGGTGCGCCGGCGCGATGAAGCTAATGGTGCCGTCGGCGTCGACGACGGTACACCGGATAAGGGTGGTCGTCACAGGTTCCTCGTTTCGGCGGGGGAGAAGCGCGGACGTGGGGGGACACCCGGCCGACACCTCGGCCGCACCTGCCACGGTGAGGACGAGGTTAGCATAGGTGTCGCGGGCATCGACGTTCCCGACACCGCGTGGGTCGCGCTCACCGGCCGGTTCGTCACGGCGGGCGTCCCACTGTGCCGACTTCCTGCGATCTCCCGGTGGGGGCTCCACTCTGACCCAGGGATCGTAATGACTCAGCGCGGGAACCAGGCACTGGCGCGTCGGTCCAGCCTGCCCAGACCTCGCTTCTTCTCCCACTGAACGGTGGTCGAGGGAGGCGTTCCGCGTCCGGCACACGGACAAGGCCCCGGTCAGTGCTCTATCCAGGGATGGGCATCACGACCCGATGCGAGCGGGGGGATGACCGACCCGCACGGCGGGGATGACCGCACCACACAGGGTCGCCGCCCTTGACGCTAGACTGCTACCGTGGGACCGCGTCGCCCACGAGGAGGACTGACCCGATGGTGGACCAAGAGGATCGGCCGGCCAACAACCGGCGGAGTCGGATGGAGGACGAGGTCCTCGAGATTCTCAACCGCACCGACCGGCCCGTCTCGATCAGCGACCACGTCCGTCGCAAGGCGCAGCGGCAACGTCGGGCCCGGGTGGCCGGCGTCGGAGCCTCGCTGCAGAGTGTGATCGCCACGGCCGGTCCCGGCACCATGCTGCTGGGCTGCCTGGCCCTCGCGGTGCTCGCGTACCTGATCCGGGACGTGTCGGCCCTCCTTGCGTCGATCCTGGTCGTCGCCAGCGTGGTGCTCTTGCTGATGCCCTACCTCGGCCGGCGACGGCGGCCGGACCCGCTCGGTCCCAAGCGCTGGCGCGGCCGCGACATCGACCTCGCGGCGCCACCACCGCCGTGGCTCGGCGCGATCCGCGACCGCTTTCGCCGCCCGCCCCAGCCATAACGCTTCACGCCCCGAAGCCCTGGTGAAGCTTGTCTTCCCTCCGAGCTCGGCGCGGATCACACCACCTGCCGCCCGGTATACTCCGCTGCCGCCGCGCCGTCGGCGCCTGCCACGACACGGCACGTCTGAACGCCCTCCTGTTGGAGCCCCGCGATGCCCAGGTTAGCCGCGGACATCGTCGACGCCTACCTCTTCCGACGGGTCAACGCCCGCGTGCAGTTCCTGCTCCTCCTCCGCAAGCCCGACGTGCCGATGGGCGACACCTGGCAGAGTGTCCACGCGCGGATCAAGCCCGACGAGACCGCCTTCCAGGCCGCCGACCGCGCCGTCGGCGAGCAGACCGGGTTGACCGGCGTCGACGCGTTCTCCGCGGATTACGTCAACCAGTTCTACGATCACCACAGCGACACGATTATCCTCGCGCCCGTGTTCGCGTTCACCGTCGGCGCCCGCGCTCGGGTACGACTCGGCGAGGAGTACTGCGACAGCGCCTGGTGCGACCGCGAGGAGGCCACCGCCCGCCTCCTCTACGCCGGGCAGCGATGGGCGGTCCGCCATATCGACGAGGTGATCGGTCACGGCGGCCCCGAAGCCGAGCTCTATCGCCTCAGGTGACGGTGCTCCGGGCACCGGTGAGACCGGCCCGGCGCCAGGTTCCTCGCCATGAGCTCCGTACGAGGCGACGGGATCGACTGCCGGGCTGCCAGGGTGCCATCCCGATCTCCCCGTCCGGACGTATGCTGGGAGAAGAGGGCGAAGAGTCGGGCGGGTATACTTCGGGGTACATCCCCGCCTCCTCCGGTACCACGGGTCTCCCAGGAGTCTGCATGCCCGATTTCCAGCTCGAGTCGGACCTTCGCCCCACCGGCGACCAGCCAAAAGCCATCGACGGGCTCGTCGAGGGCCTCAAGGCGGGCCGGAAGTTCCAGACGCTCCTCGGCGTGACCGGGTCTGGCAAGACCTTCACGATGGCGAACGTCGTCGCTCGGACTAACCGACCGACCCTCGTCCTCGCCCACAACAAGACCCTCGCCGCTCAGCTCTACGCGGAGTTCAAGGAGTTCTTCCCCCACAACGCGGTCGAGTACTTCGTCTCCTACTACGACTACTACCAGCCGGAAGCCTATGTGCCACGGACCGACACCTTCATCGAGAAGACCGCGGAGATCAACGAGGAGATCGACAAGCTCCGCCACGCCGCGACCCGGGCCCTGCTGAGCCGTCGCGACACCCTCATCGTCGCCTCGGTCTCGTGCATCTACGGTCTCGGCTCACCGGAGGAGTACGGCAAGACGATGGTCTCGCTCCGGCGAGGCGGCCAGATGCGGCGCGACCGCGTGATCCGGCGGTTGATCGACATCCAGTACGACCGCAACGACATGTCACTCGTCCGCGGTAGCTTCCGTGCCCGCGGCGACACCCTCGAGGTCTTCCCGTCGTACGAGGACATCGCGGTCCGGATCGAGTTCTTCGGCGACGAGATCGAGCGGATCGTCGAGGTGGACCCGCTCACGGGCGAGATCCTGGTCGAGCGGCTCGAGCTCGATATCTATCCGGCCAAGCACTTCGTGACCACGGGCGACAAGCTGAAGGCGGGGATCCAGGGCATCGAGCGGGAGCTCGAAGTCCGGCTCAAGGAGCTCGAAGCCGAGGGCAAGGCCCTCGAGGCCGCGCGCCTCCGCCAGCGCACCAACTACGACCTGGAGATGATGCAGGAGGCTGGCTACTGCGCCGGCATCGAGAACTACTCGATGCACCTCTCCGGCAGGCGCCCGGGGGAGCAGCCGTCCACGCTGATGGACTACTTCCCGGACGACTTCCTGCTCTTCGTCGACGAGTCGCACATCTCCCTGCCCCAGGTTCGGGGCATGTACTCCGGCGATCGCGCCCGCAAGGACGTGCTCGTCGAGCACGGGTTCCGTCTCCCGTCGGCGCGCGATAACCGGCCGCTCACCTTCGGCGAGTTCGAGCGCATGATGCGCCAGGTCACCTTCGTCTCCGCGACGCCGGGCCCCTACGAGCAGGAGCACAGCGAGGCGGTGGTCGAGCAGGTCATCCGCCCGACCGGTCTGATCGACCCGGCGATCACGGTCCGTCCCACCAAGGGCCAGATCGACGACCTGCTCGGCGAGATCAACTTACGGGTGGCTCGCGGCGAACGGACGCTCGTCACCACGCTCACGAAGCGGATGGCCGAGGACCTCGCCGACTATCTGAAAGAGATGGGGGTCCGCACCCACTACCTCCACAGCGAGATCGAGACGCTCGAGCGGATCGAGATCCTCCGCGACCTGCGGCTTGGCGTCTACGACGTGGTGGTCGGCATCAACCTGCTGCGCGAGGGCCTGGACCTCCCCGAGGTGTCGCTCGTCGCGATCCTCGACGCCGACAAGGAAGGGTACCTCCGCTCCGAAGGATCCCTGATCCAGACGATCGGGCGGGCAGCGCGCCACGTCGACGGCCAGGTCCTGATGTACGCCGATGCGATGACCCGATCGATGCGGGCGGCGATCGACGAGACCTACCGTCGCCGCGCCATCCAGGTGGCCCACAACGAGGCGCACGGCATCGAGCCGCGCGGGATCATCAAGGAGATCCGCGATCTCACCGAGCGCGTCAAGCAGGTCGCCGAAGAGTCTGCCGGATACGACGCCCATAGCGGGAACGGCTCGGCCAAGCCCGGCGTGATCGCCGAGATCCCGCGCGACGAGCTGGCCCGGATGGTGAAGGACCTCGAGTCGCAGATGAAGACCGCGGCCCGCGACCTCGAGTTCGAGAAGGCGGCGCTCCTGCGGGACCAGATCGTGGAGCTGCGCCGAATCATGGAGCTCGACCCCGTCACCGGCTGACACGGTGCGAGTCCTCAGGGCGCACCGGGGCGATGCCGCCCGGCCAGGGCCGCCCATGCGACCCGTCCCCGATGGAGGCCTCGCGTCGTCGCTCATGAGGGAGAAGCGTGTTGCTGTTCCGATCCGTCCGAAGCTGGATGACCGTCACGTCAGGGAGCGAGACGTTCGGTCTGGCGCCCGCCGCGGTGCTCCTTGCGGCCCTGCTGGCGGCGTTGATGCCCGGGGCGGCGGCCGCGCAGGATGCGCCGGCACCGACGCTGCCGCCGTGCGTCGTCGACCAGCCGGCCGCCGGTGACGAACCGACACCGGACCCCCGGTCCGTCGCCGCCGCCTGCGCCACGATCGCGGCCGCGATCGGTCGGGCCGCCGGCCAGCCGACGGCACCGCCGGCCACGACGACGACGGTGAGCGAGGAAGACCCCGAAGGCGCCAGAAGTGAGTTGGCGCCGGCGCTGCCTCCGGCCGACCTGCCGACTAGCAACGTCGAGGGGTACGTCTTCACGCTGGAGGCGTCGCTCTCGGCTGACCTGGCCAGCGCGGCGGTCGAGGCACCGGTCTACCGGGTCGTTGTCCCCGAGCCCACCGCGGACGAGGCACGCGCGCTCGCCGACCGCCTCGGCTTGACGGGGGACGTGGAGGACCGCGGTGGCGCCACCTTCGTCGTCTCGGGTGGCGGCGAGCTCTACGTGACCCCCACCCTGACGCAGTACATCGCCGCCGTGCCTGCCGCCGAGGGCGAGCTCCCGGACGACGACGCCGCCATCGAGCAGGCGAGCGCCTGGCTCCGCGACGTCGGGCTCGCGCCGGCCGACATCGGCGACGGCACGGTGGTCCAGCGGTCCGCCGAGACCCGCCGGGCCGTGGTCGCGTTCGCGCCGGTGAGCCCGACGCCGATCCTCGCCGGCTACCCGAGCATCACGGTGTCGGTCGATCCGGCGGGGACGGTGCTCGACGCGTCGTACCGCTGGGCGACCATCCAGCAGGCAGACGTCTATCAGCTTCGGCCGGCCGAGGAGGCTTGGTCACAGGTCGGGAACGGCCAGGCCTACATCGAGGCCGATCTCGCCGAGGCCGACCTGGAGCCGGGGGCCGAGGTCGTCGGCTCGGTCGTATACGAAACGATCGGGCTCGCGTACACCACGGCCGGACCACCCGGCGGGGAGCAGTATCTGTCCCCGGTCTACGTCTTCTCGGGCGACCTCACCCTGTCCGACGGCGGGACCTACCCCGTCTCGTCCTACGTCCCGGCGTTGATCGACAGCAACACGCCGGTCGGCGTCGTCCCGGCGCCCGGGCGGTGAGCGACGTCGGGGCGAACGGCGAGCGCAGGGTCCTCATCCTCAACGGCCCGAACCTGAACCTGCTTGGGACCCGGGAGCCGGCGCTCTACGGCGACACCACGCTGGCGATTATCGAGGAAGGGCTCCGCCGGGCGGCCGCCTTGGCCTCGCCGCCGGTCAGCATCGAGGCCATCCAGTCCAACCATGAGGGCGTGCTGATCGACGCCATCCAGGATAGGGGCCCCGGAGCCGGTGGTATCATTGCGAACTTGGGTGGTCTGACCCACACCAGCGTCGCGCTTCGCGACGCGCTGGCCGCGGTCGGACGACCGGTCGTCGAGGTCCACCTGACCAACATCCACGCCCGCGAGGAGTTCCGGCACCGCTCGCTGATCGCGCCGATCGCGGTCGGCCAGATCGCCGGGCTCGGCGCGATGGGCTATCGCCTGGCGCTGGACTTCGTGATCGCGACCATGGCGGCGGCCCCAGGAACGGGAGGCGAACCCGAGTGAGCGGGCGGCTCGACCGCGCGAGGGCGGTCATCAGCGGCCTCGGACTCGACGGGGCGGTGGTGACCCACCCGGCGAACCGGTTCTATCTGAGCGGGTTCTCTGCCGGCGACGACGCCCCGACCGTCTCCGCGGCTCTCCTCCTCGGCCCGTCGTCGGCCGTGCTCTTCACCGGCGGCGCGAACGTGCCCTGGGCCCGATCGGAGGCGGCAGGCTTCGACGTCCGGCCCTGGTCTCGCCCCTGGGAACCGGTTGTGGGCGAGGCGATCCGCCGCCTCGGGTGGCGCCGCGTGGGGTTCGAGGAGCAGGCCATCTCCTTTGCGGCGCACGGCGCGCTCGCCGAGTCGCTGTCAGGAGCCGCTGAACTCGTCCCGCTGGGACTGCGTCTCGACGACCTGCGCGCGGTGAAGGACGACCAGGAGCAGGCGACGCTGGCGGAGGCCGTCCGCATCGGGGATGAGGCGTTCGTCTCCGCGACGGCGGAGGTCGAGGCCGGCGTCACGGAGCGGGCACTGGCACGCCGGATCGACGACGAGCTGGTCGCGCGCGGCGCGGATGGGCCGGCGTTTCCGACGATCGTCGCCAGCGGCCCGAACGCCGCGCGGCCCCACCACACCCCGTCGGGCCGCCAGATTGCGACCGGTGAGCCGGTGATCATCGATATGGGCGCCCGTCTGCGGGGCTACCATGGTGATCTGACGCGGACCATCTGGGTCGGCGAGCCGGACGAGCGGTTGGTCGCGGTCTACGATGTCGTGGCACGGGCGAACGCCGCCGCCCGGGATGCGATTCGCGCCGGTCTCCCGCTCGGCGAGCTCCACGCCGTGGCCCGTTCGGTCATCGACGCCGCTGGCTACGGCGATCATCTGCCCCACGGCATCAGCCACGGCGTCGGGGTCCGGATCCACGAGGCGCCGTTCGCGGCGGCCAACGCCAAGGGCTCGCTCGCCGAGGGCAACGTGATCACCATTGAGCCCGGCGTCTACCTGGACGGCTGGGGTGGGGTCCGGCTGGAGGACGTGGGCGTTGTCGAGCGGGGGGGGTTTCGGCTCCTCACGACCGCCCCGAAGCATCGGGTGAACGACGGGCCGCCGCCGCGACCGGTCCGGCCCGAACACGCGCGACTGCTCTGATGCACAGGGAGGGAAGATCATGATCGACACAGGTGGACTGCGGAAGGGCCTGACCCTCGACATCGACGGGCGACTCGTCAAGGTGATTGAGTTCGCGCACAACAAGCAGGGGCGCGGTTCGGCCCAGGTCAGGATGACCCTCCGCGACCTCCGGTCCGGCTCGACCACCCAGCAGACGGTGCAGGCCGGGGCCCGCTTCAACCAGGTGCGGCTCGAACGCCAGCACGTGCAGTACCTCTACAGCGAGGGCGATCAGTTCCACTTCATGGATACGGAGTCGTTCGACCAGATCGCGCTCGACGCGGTCACGGTCGGAGACCTCGCCCGGTACATCCGCGAGAACGACATCGTGGACCTGCTGACCTACTCCGGCGAGCCGATCGACATCGAGCTGCCGACCTCCGTGAACCTCACCGTCGCGCGGACGGACCCCGGCCTCAAGGGCGACACCGCCTCGGGCGCGACCAAGCCGGCCACGATGGAGACCGGGCTCGTGGTCAACGTGCCCCTGTTCATCAACGAGGGCGACCTGCTCAAGATCGACACCCGGAGCGGCGAGTACATCGAGCGGGTGCGCTAGGGCGCGATCTCGCCGCGCGACCGCCGATGTGATCAGCGAGTGGGGATGCCGATGTCGGTTCACGGTGAGCAGGGCGCCTCGACGGGGGAACACGAGCGGGACGGCGGGGCCGCGTCCGAGCCCGGCGAGGTCGTCTCGGCGGTTCGGCAGCTGGTCGAGCTGATGGGTCGTCACGGCATCTCTGAGTTGGACCTCACCTTCGCCGACGTGGCGATCCGTCTCCGGGGGACAATGCGGTCATCCGAGCTGGCGGCCGTCGTCGCGCCGCCGGCGGTAGCATTTGAGGCGGTGGCTCCGCCGGTATCCGCGTTGCCCACCGTCGAGCCGGTCGGGCACCTGGTAACCGCGCCGATGGTGGGGACGTTCTACTCGGCGCCGTCGCCCTCCGACCCGCCGTTCGTGCAGATCGGCGATCGCGTCGAGGTCGGCCAGACGGTCGGGATCATCGAGGCGATGAAGATCATGAACGAGATCCTCGTCGACCGGGCGGGGATCGTCGTCGAGCTGCTCGTCGTCAACGGCGAGGCCGTCGAGTACGGCTCGCCTCTCCTCCGCGTCGCTCCGCACGGCGCCGCCGCGTGAGCCGACGGGTCCAGGTCCTTCCCGTCGGGCTGCTTACGTCCTATGTGCGCGAGGTCCTGGAGGGAGACCCTCTGCTCGGGGATGTCTGGGTCGAAGGCGAGGTCTCGAACCTGTTCGTCGCCCGGTCGGGTCACGTCTATTTCACCATCGGCGACGCCGAGGGCCAGCTGAAGTGCGCCCTCTTCAAGCCCCAGGCGGCCCGGCAGCGGCGCTTGCCGCGCCAGGGTGATCAGGTCGCGGCCCACGGGCGGGTCTCGCTCTATGAGCGCGACGGCGCGATCCAGCTCTACGTCGACGTGGTCGAGCGCGCGGGCGTCGGTATCCTGGCGCTCCGACTGGAACAACTCCGGCAGCAGCTGGAGGCGGAAGGCCTGTTCGATCCCGCCCGCAAGCGCCCGCTCCCGGGGATGCCTCGGGCGATCGGCGTCGTCACCTCGCCGGCCGGCGCCGTCTGGCACGACATTCAGAACGTCCTGCGGCGCCGTTATCCGCTGGCGGAACTGGTGCTCGCGCCGTCCCCGGTCCAGGGTCCGCTGGCGGCCGCAAGCCTCGTCGCGGCCCTCGCGGCGATCCAGGCCGACCCCTCGGTCGACGTGGTGATCCTTGCCCGCGGCGGAGGGTCCGACGAGGACCTCGCCGCGTTCAACGATGAGGCACTGGCGCGGGCCGTCTTCGCGAGCCGCGTTCCGGTGGTGACCGGCGTCGGGCACGAGACGGACTGGACGCTGGTCGACTGGGTCGCCGATCTCCGCGCACCGACACCGTCCGCGGCCGCCGAGATCGCGTCGCCGTCCGTCGTGGACCTCGCGGATCAGGTCCGAGACGGCCGGGCCCGCGCCGAGGCGGCCGTGCTCGACGCGCTCCAGGACGGACGGGGACGAGCTGAGCGCCTATCCGAGCGCCTGGCGAGGGTTGATCCGCAGACGCTCGTTGCTGCCCGTCGGGGATCCGTGGCGTCGCTGGTCTCGCGCCTCGGTGAGGCTGGCACGGCCGCCATCCGGGAACGACGAGACTCGCTCGGCGCGCGCGGGGGCCTCCTGTGGTCCCTGGAGCCGGCCAGAGTCCTCGGTCGCGGGTACGCGGTCGTCGCGGTAGCCGAGAGCGAGCTAGCCGGGCCGGTCATGCGCCCTCGCGACGTCCGCTCGGGCCAGCGGCTGGTCGCGCGGGTGGCGGGTGGCACCATTGCAGTCGTGGTTGTCGCGCCAGCTGACGAATCGCCGGCGGGGGCAGAACGGTGATCGGGGACGCGGTGGTTGCAGCAGCCGACGACGCGAGATGGGAAGCGGCGCTCGCGTCCGGCACCTTTGAAGACGCGTCCGAGGCACTCGAGGAAGTCGTCGTTCGGCTCGAGGCGGGTCGGCTTCCACTCCAGCGGACGATCGACCTCTATGACCTCGGCGTGCGGCTTGCCGCCCGCTGCGACGCCGACCTGGCCGCCGCCGAACTTCGTATCCGGGAACTGACGGTCGAGCCCGGAGACGGAGCCGCCGAGGCCTCGTCGGCTCCAAACGGACTATCACTCCTCGCTCCCTACGATGACGTGCCGTTCTAGGACAGGTTCTCTTCCATCGCATCCCGCCCGACCAGTTGTCCTGTTCGAGCAGGTTGCGTGTCCCGCGACCACGACGTGGCCCCCGCACGCCGCGGGTGGCACCACATCGCCACGGAGGGCGAGGTTCCGACCTCGCTTCGCCGGCGCCTCGTCCATGCCGTGAGGTCGCGTCCGGCTCACAGTTGGCCTGAATAGGACAGTGCGGTCCCCGGCACCAGGAGAGGGGCCGCACGGGTCGGCTTGGCCCGTCCGGCGGTATGCTTCGTCCCTCGGTTCGAACGCCAGGGCCGTATCGGAAGGAACGAGACCGTGCAGTTGGGACCCGTCATCACGATGTTCGGCCGAACCCGCTACTGCCCGGATGTGACGCGGGCCAGGACTCGACTGGCGGAGCACGGGCTCACCTGGATCGAGCACGATGTCGAGGCGGACCCATCGGCCGCGGAGCGGATGCGGGCGCTGACCGGACGGAGCAACGTGCCCACCCTGCTCATCGGCGAGGCCGTTCTGGTCGAGCCGTCGGTGGCGGCGATCGACGCGACGCTGGACGCGGCGGGTCTGCTCCACGACCAGGGTACGGCGCGGATCGAACCGTCGTGACGGTACCGGTCGGGGCACTTGTCATCGGCAGCACCAATGCCGCTATCGGACTCCCCGCGGCCATGGCGGTGCTCCGCGGGGGCGGCTCCGCGATGGACGCCGTGGTTGCCGGCATCCGCCCGGTGGAGGCAAACCCAGACGACCACAGCGTCGGCTATTCGGGCCTACCGAACCTACTGGGAGACGTCGAGCTCGACGCCAGCGTGATGGACGGTCGCGGCCTGCGGTCGGGCGCGGTCGGCGCGCTCCGCGGCTACCAGGACGCGATCGTCCTGGCGCGGGCCGTCATGGACGAACTCCCCCACGCCTTCATCGCCGGCGACGGTGCCCGGCGCCTAGCGGCCGAGCTCGGACTCTCGCCGCGCGACCTCCGGACACCCGAGGCGAGCGCCATCTGGCAGCGTCGCATCGAGGGGATCGACCCGTCGGACGACGACCTCGCCCGGGCCCGCCGGCTGGTCTCCCGAGTCAGCCGCGATCCGGAGCTCCCCGAGCTGCCGGAGCCCCCGCACGGCACGGTGAACGTGATCGCCCGGGATGCGGATGGCACCATCGCGAGCGGCGTCAGCACCTCCGGCTGGGCCTGGAAGTACCCCGGGCGGCTGGGTGACTCACCGGTGGTGGGGGCCGGCAACTACGCCGACGACCGGTACGGAGCAGCCGCCTGCACCGGCCGTGGCGAGATGGCCCTCCGCTGCGCCACCGCGCACAGTGTCGTCATGTTTCTGCGCTTCGGCATGGACGTCGACGCGGCGCTGCGGACGGCGGTCGGTGACCTGAACGCCCTCGACGACCCCTACGCCAGCGAAGTCAACATCGTGGCGATGGACGCGAGCGGGCGGCACGCGGCGGCCTCCACCGTACCGCACAAGACGTACGTTTGGATGGACGAGTCCACGGACGCGCCGGTGGAGGCCTCACGGCATCACGTCAGCGCCGAGTCCCAGAGCTAGCGCCGGTGCGAGACGCCGGCGAAACCGTGTTGCGCCGAAAGCTGACCGTCCGGGCAGCCGGGCGCAAGGTCGTGCTCGCGAAAGGCTACTGGGAGTCGGAGCGACACGTCCTGCTGAAGGCGCTCGTCTTCGGTCGGTACGCCGAGAGCTACCCGGACCTCTCCGTGGAGCGTGACATCGGGCACCGGTACCGGCCCGATCTATCGGCTATGGCGCCCGACGGTCACCCCATCTTCTGGGCCGAGTGCGGAGAGACCTCCCGCGAGAAGATGATGCGGCTCGTCCGCGAGCTCTCGGATACGCACCTGGTCTTCGCCAAGCAGGGCGTTGCCCTGGCACCTTACGAGGCCACCGTCCGAGCCGCACTCGGGGTCTCAGCTCGTCGGGCTCCCGTCGAGCTGCTCCTGTTCCCCGACGACGCGTGGCGTGAGATCGGTCCGGACGGCCACGTCTCCCCGGACTGCCCCGGGTGTGACGTCATCCGGATCGATCCGTCTCCTCGCCGAGGCGATTACTCCTGAGACGGAACCCGTCTTCCCCTGGGTGGTAAGCGGGCGCGCCCATGGCTTCGCTCGCCACCGGCCAGACCGAAGCTCGTGCGTTACCTGAATTGCCCACCGGACTTCGCTTGGCGGACCCACAACCGGCTCAGGCCGCCTTCCTCTCGGAGCCCGCGCGTTGCCCGGGCGGGCCCGGCCATCGGCGCCCACCGTTCCCGCCGCCGAGCAGCCGGTCTCCTTATCAGGGACTAAGCCGGCCGAAGCCGGCCGCGGACCCGCCGGGCGAGCTAGGACGTTCACCCGGATACCGGACGACAGCGTTACTCGCGGTCCAGGTGCGCCGCGCCCGACACTCTGCGGTCGAAGGACAGCAGAGTGGCCCCTCGCCCGAGACATGGGCGAGGGGCCACTCTGTCGCGCGGCACAGCGCGCGAGTCTCTTGGCGGGGTGTGCCCGAGGCTAGACGTCGCGGTTGAGCGTCTCCAGGAACTCGCTGTTGGTGGTCGTCTTCGCCAGGCGCCCGAGCACGAGCTCAGTCCCCTCGCTGCCACCGAGCATCGAGACCATCCGCCGCATCGTCCAGACCTGGCGCAGTGCGTTCTCGTCGAGGAGCAACTCTTCCCGGCGCGTGCCCGACCGCTGGATGTCGATCGACGGGTAGATCCGCCGCTCGGCCAGCTTGCGGTCGAGGTGGAGCTCCATGTTGCCGGTGCCCTTGAACTCCTCGTAGATCACGTCGTCCATCCGGCTGCCGGTGTCGATGAGGCAGGTCGAGACGATCGTCAGGCTGCCGCCGCCCTCGATATTCCGAGCGGCGCCGAAGAAGCGCTTGGGCGGATAGAGCGCAACCGGGTCGATGCCTCCCGAGAGGGTCCGACCACTCGGCGGCACCGCGAGGTTATAGGCGCGGGCGAGCCGGGTGATGGAGTCCAGCAGGATCGTCACGTCGCGGCCGGCCTCGACCAGCCGCTTCGCCCGCTCGAGCGCCATCTCCGCGACCTTGGTGTGGTCCTCCACGGGCTCGTCGAACGTCGAGGAGATGACCTCCCCTTCGATCGACCGCCGCATGTCGGTCACCTCTTCCGGCCGCTCGCCGATGAGGCAGACCATGAGGTGCATCTCGGGATTGTTGGCGGTGATCCCGTTCGCGATCGACTTGAGCAGCATCGTCTTGCCGGCCTTGGGCGGCGAGACGATCAGCCCGCGCTGACCGCGGCCGATCGGCGCGACGAGGTTGAGGAGGCGCGTGGAGAGGATGTTCGGAAGCGTCTCGAGGTCGATCATCTCGAGGGGGAAGATCGGTGTCAGGCCGTCGAAGTGGGGCCGACGGCGGGCGGTCTCGGGGTCGACACCGTTCACGGCCTCGACCCGGAGCAGACTGAAGAACTTCTCGTTGTCCTTGGGCGGTCGGACCTGGCCCGAGACGCGGTCACCGGTCCGGAGGCCGAAGCGGCGGATCTGGGACTGTGAGACGTAAATGTCGTCCGGCTGGGGAAGGAACCGCGGCCCTCGGAGGAAGCCGAACCCGTCCTCGATCATCTCCAGCACGCCGTCGCCGAAGACGTTGCCCTCGGCTTCCGTCTGCGCCCTCAGCAGGCGGCTGATCAGGTCCGGGCGCTTCATCCGACTGAAGCCCTGGATCTCCATCGTCTGGGCAAGCTCGTAGAGCTCTTCCATCGGCTGGACGACCAGTTCGGCCACGTTCAGGTGCGGCCCCGAGCCGTTCTTGGCCGGCGGCGGCGGGGCGACCGTCGGCATGGGAGGGCGCTGCCGCACCACGTTCGGGGCGGGCCCGAACCCGGCCTGTCCTCTCGGCAGCACGCCTCCGGGGCCGGGCTGCGGCCGGCCGTTCGCAGCCGGCGCCGGCCCTCGTCCGGGTCGGCTCCCGCGCTGGTCGGGGCGCTGCTCCACGCGCTCCGGGCGCATCGCGCGAGGCTGGTCCGTACGATCTCCGCGCGGCTGGTCGGTCCGCTCGCCGCGGCCATCGGGCCGCGCGCCGGACCGCTCCCGGCGGGCCAGCCGGTCCGGCGATCTCCGGTCCGCCGGTCCGACCTCGGACCATTCCATCCTCGCCCTGGCGGCGGGCTGGACCGGCTCCCCCGCGAGCGGCGGCGCGTCTGGCGCCGCCTGCTCCGGCACCGTCGCCTGGCCCTCGTCGCTCTGGGACGCCGCGGCGGGAGCGGGACCAGCGGCGGGAGCAGCCACGATGGCGGCCGTCTGCGTCGCGTCCACGTCGGCGGGCGCCGTGGCGATATCGCTCGGTCGCCAGACCTCCGCGGTCGGCTCCGCGTCGACCGACGGGCGAGGATTGGCCTCTACAGCCGGGATCGGGGGCGCCTCAAGTGCCGGGCCGGGAGTCGCCTCCGCCGCCGGGTCGGCAGCCGGGGTCGTCCGCCGTCGGCGGGCACGCCGGGGAGCGGGCTCGGCCGCGGCGCCGTCCGTCTCACCGTTGGTGGTGCTGGCCGCCCTGGCGGTCGCCTGGGTGGCTCCCCCCTCGATCGGCGGGACCGTCGGTGGCTCGGGCGCCGCGCTCTCGGCCGTCGGGGAGGGCGCGCCGCCATCCACGGGCTCCGGGGTAGCGGCGGGCCGACGCCGTGCCCGCGTCGCCCGGGGCCGAGGCGGCGCCTCGACGGCCTCGGACGGCTCAAGGATCGCGACGTTGGTCTCCTCGGCGGACAAGCAACTACCTCCGGGGTGGGCTCTCGGCCATCCCAGCCATCGCGGGGCGCTGACCCGATCGAGCTCGGGCGGCTCGCTCCGTCGTGTCGGCCAGGATCACGGCCAGCGATCGGGACGAAGGATTCCGTGGCGGGAAGGACGACCACCCGCAGCACCGGCAACGAGCAGGACCGTGAAACGGTCCAGGCGCGCGTTCCAATCCGCCTGAGGCGAATCCAGCGTCGCGGGCATTGCACTAGCGGCAGGGAGTTCCGGTGAAGAGTAGGGGGGGATCGTCGCTCACCGGTACGCGAGATGACTGTAGCATCGCCACGGTGCGTTCGTCAACAACATTCGCCGTCCGGCACCACCGCCGCAACGTGTCCGCCCGCGATCGACCTGACCGACGTCGGTCTCTCGCGGTTAGCGCGGACACCCGCAGCGGTATGCCCGCTAATCGAAGGGAAAGGCGGCGTACTGACGAAGCTTCGCAAGCTGGTGGATGGCGTCGACGGTACGGATCGTGCCGGAGCGGGAGCGCATCACGAGGGACTGGGTCGTGGCGCCGTCACCGACGTAGTGCACCCCGCGAAGCAACTCACCATCGGTGATTCCGGTCGCGGCGAAGAACACGTTGTCGCTCGCGACGAGATCGTCCAGGCGCAGCACCCGGTCGATGTCGATCCGCTTCTCAACGACGGCCGCCCGCTCGGCATCGTTGCGCGGCCACAGCTTGCACTGCATGTCGCCGCCCAGGCACTTCAGGGCGCAGGCCGCGACCACCGCTTCCGGCGCGCCGCCGATCCCGACCATGAGGTCGATCCCGGTGCCGGGATTGGCGGCCATGACCGCGCCCGCGACGTCCCCGTCCGTGATCATCTTGATCCGGGCGCCGGCCTCACGGACCTCGGTGATCAGGCCCTCGTGCCGGGGCCGATCGAGGATCACCACGGTCAGGTCCCCGATCGCCCGACCTTTCGCCGCCGCGACGCGAGCCAGGTTGTCTTTGACCGGGGCCTCGATGTCGATCACCCCGGCGGCCTCGGCCCCGACGGCGATCTTGTCCATGTACATGATGTCCGGCGAGGCGAGCATGGTTCCTCGCTCGCTCACGGCGAGGACGGCGATGGAGTTGGGCATGCCGTTCGCGAGCAGGCGCGTGCCGTCGACGGGGTCGACCGCGATGTCGACCCGGGGATGCTCCGCGGAGCCGAGGCGCTCGCCGATGTAGAGCATCGGCGCCTCGTCCTTCTCACCCTCGCCGATGACCACGACCCCGTCCATCGGCACCGTGCCCAGGACGGAGCGCATGGCGTCAACCGCCGCCTGGTCAGCCCCGATCTTGTCGCCCCGGCCCATCCAGCGTCCGGCCCGGAGCGCCGCCGCTTCGGTCACGCGGACCAGCTCCAGCGCGAGGTTGCGATCGATCGACTCGCTCATCGTGGTTCTCCTCTCGGGGGCCCCCCCCGTTCCCGCGTCGTCGCGGGCACCGCGTCGACCACCGACGCAGCACGACACCTCAGACGCATCACTTATCCAACTGCGCCCCAGGCGTCGCCACCGAGCCAGTCGGTCGCCGCATCCGCCAGGTCCACCGTGGACCCGACCGTCACCGAGCAGTTGGGCAGCGACTCGACGAAGGAGCGGCCATACCGCTTGGAGACCACTCGCCGGTCCAGCACGGCGCAGACACCGCGGTCCTGGCTGCTTCGGATCAGACGGCCGAACCCCTGCTTGAAGCGGAGCACCGCCTGCGGCACCGCGTAGTCGAGGAACGGGTGTCCCCCCTCCTGCTCGACCAGCTCCCCTCGCGCGGCGAAGACGGGATCCGACGGCACCGCGAACGGCAGCTTGGTGATCACCAGCAGGCTCAGCGCCGGTCCCACCACGTCGATCCCTTCCCAGAAGCTCGCGGTGCCCAGCACGACCACGTTGGGACTCTGCCGGAGCCGCTCCACCAGCTGTCGCGGGCTGCCGTCCGTGCGCTGCGCCAGGACGAGCACACCCTGCTCGGCGAGCGGTCCCCGGATGGCGCGGTACGTCGCCTGGAGGGCGGCGTGAGACGTGAAGAGGACCAACGCCCGCCCGCCGGTCGCCCCGCAGGCCTCGATCAGCGTCTCCTGCAGGCGCCGCTGGTAGCCCGGCTGGTTGGGATCGGGGATGTCGTCCGCAAGGTAGAGCAGCGTCGAACGGACGTAGTCGAAGGGCGACGGGACGACGAGATCGACCGGAGCCTCGAGTCCGAGGCGCTCGACCACGAAGTCGAAGGAGCCGTCGGTCGTCAGCGTCGCCGAGGTCAGGACGACGGAGGAGAGCCGGTCGAACAGGGCCTCGCGGAGCACACCGCCCACCCGCAGCGGGGCGGCGTGCAGGGCAACCCGTTCCCCGTCCATCCCCCGGTCGACCCAGTAGACGGCGTCGGCGGACGGCGCGGCGAAGAGCGTCGACAGGCGCGCGGACAGGTCGGCGCCGTCGCGCACGGCGCCGCCGACCTCTCCGGCGAGTTCCTGGTGGTGCTCGACGGCCAGGTCGTCGGCCTCCGGTCCCGGCTCGACCGCCTCGAGGGCGGTCTGAAACCAGCGGAGCTGTTCCTCCAGGCCCGCCAACTCCGCGTCGAGGCGCTCCCAGGCGATCTCGGCGTCCAACCAGGCGTGCTCCTCGCGCACCTCAGGCGTCAGGCGGAGAGTCCGCTCGTACCCGCCGCGCCCGGACTCGAGTCGCGCGGTCAGCTGCCCCAGGCCGCCGAACAGCTCCCGCGCGGCCAACCGGGCGCCGTTCGCCCGGTCCAGGGCAACTTTCGCGCGCTCGATCGCGGCCGAGGCGCGCCGCTTGGCGGCGTCCGTCGCCGCGTCGCGGCCCAGCAGCCCGAGCGCCGCTGGCACCGCGCCAACCTGCACCGGCCCTTCCGATCGGACCACCGAGTCGAGGTAGTCGGCGACGACCCGCTCGTCGACCACGAAGCCGAACTGCGTGGTCGCCTGGTCCTCGAGGTGGTGCGCCTCGTCGACGACCAGGTGGGCGTACTCCGGCAGCACGCGGCTCCCGGCCACGGCGTCGGAGAGCAGCAGCGCGTGGTTGACCACGAGCAGGTGGGCGTGTTCGGCCGTGCGGCGGGCACGGAACAGGAAGCACTGGTTGCGCTGGTTGAAGACGCACCGTGCGGGCTCGCAGGCGTGCTCCTCCGCCGAGATGCCCCGCCAGAGCGCGTCCTCGTCCGGTTCGAGCCGCACCTCGGCGCGGTCTCCGGTCTCGGTCTCGCCCAGCCAGAGCAGAACTTTGGCCCGGAGCCGGGCGTCGGCGGCGTCGTGGACCGGCGTCCGCCGCGTCGCGAACCAGCGGCGCAGGCAGAGGTAGTTGGTCCGCCCCTTGAGGACCGCCGCCTCGAACGGCGCACCGTCCTCGTCGCGTCGGTCGGCGGCGAGCGCCTGGCGCAGCGCCGGGATGTCCTTGCGGTAGAGCTGATCCTGCAGCGCCAGGGTGTTGGTGGAGACCACGACCGTCTCGCCCCGCTCGACGGCGTGGAGGGCCGACGGCAGCAGGTAGGCGACGCTCTTGCCGGTCCCTGTGCCGGCCTCCACGACCAGCTGGCCGTCGCTCCCGTGCGCCTCGGCGACCGCCTCGGCCATCTGCCGCTGCGCCGGGCGGTACTCGTAGCCACCGACCACGCGGCTGATCGGACCGCCCGGAGCCAGCGCCTCGGCGATCACCTCGTCGGGCACCGAGCGCCGGGAGCCGGTCGCGCGCAGGGGTTCCGGCCGTTCACGCGGGGTGAGGAACGCGAGCTCGTGGGCGCCGCTGCGCTTCGCCGGCGCCTCGCCAGAGGTCGCGCGCTCGAAGAGCGGTCCCGTGGGCCGAGCCGCCGCGACGGCATCGAAGAGCGCCGCCGTCGGCCAACCGGCGAGCGCGGCCAGCTCCCGGAGCTCATCCAGAGTCGTCGCGTCGTGCTCCTCGAGCCGAGCGAGCAGCGCCCGGAAGACCGCGGCGCTTGCGTCCGCGTCGGGCAGGGCACGGTGTCCGTCCGGGGCCGCGACCCCGAGCGCGCGCGCCACGGTCGTCAACCCGTAGGCAGGGAGGTCGGGCACGAGCAGGGTCGCGAGCTGATACGTGTCGTAGACCGGATTCGGCAGCGTGATCCCCGCGGCGCCCAGCATCGCGACGTCCATCGCCACCGAGTGGCCGACGATCGGCCGGCCCGCCAGCAGCCGCCTGAGGCGAGGCGCCACCTCCGCCATGTCGGGCGCGCCATCCAGGTCGGCAGCGGAGATCCCGGTCAGGGCGGAGATGTCGAGCGAGAGCGGCCGCCGGGGCCGGACCAGGGTGGCGTACCGCTCCAACGGCTCGGTCGGGGACGACACCACGACGGCGACCTCGATCACCTCGTGGCGATCCGGGTCCATCCCGGTGGCCTCCACATCGAGGGCAACGAAGGTGTCGGTCAATCGGGACTCCGTCACGGCACCTGCTCGAGAGGGTTGGCGCGTCCGAGTGCTGCCACGGCGAACCTCATGGCCCTACGCGGCGGCGGGCGCGGCACGGCCCGCCGCGACGTCCCCCGCGACGGCGAGCGCAACGAGGGCCAGTTGGGCCAACCCGGTGGTGACCGGAGCCACGTCGATGAACTCGTCGGTGCGATGGGCGTTGCCGCCGGTCGTCAGCCCCAGGCAAACGGCTGGAATGCCGCGACTGATCGGGATGTTGGCGTCGGTGCTCGACGCGTCGCAGACGGCCTGCATGCCAAGGGCCGACAGCGCCTCGGCTGCCCGTCGCACGACCGGGGCGCCGGGCGGGACGACCCCGGCCGGGCGATCGCCGAGGACGTCCACCTCGACGGAGACGCCGCCGCCCACGGCGGCGCACCGCCGTTCCACCGCCGCCGAGAGGGCCGCGAGCGCCGAGGCGTCGGTGGACCGAAGGTCGAGCAGCAGCGATGCCGTCGGAGCGATCGTGTTCACCGAGAGGCCGCCCTCGACGACCCCGACATTGAGGGTCGTCTTCGGCGCGTCCGAGAGCGGGATCTCGTCCAGCGCGGCGACGAGGCGTCCCAGCGCGTGGATCGCGCTGGGCCGGCCATGATCTCCCCAGCTGTGGCCGCCGGGACCGTGGAGGGTGACCCGCAGACGGCGACTGCCCACGGCGATGTGGGTCACGCGGCCGAGGTTGTGACCTTCCAGCGCCAGTGCCGCCGCGATGTCATCTCGCCCATCGACCACCGCCCGGATGCCACGCAAGTTACCGAGGCCCTCCTCGCCGACCGTGGCGGCCAGAACCAGCGAGACCGCCGGGGTCGCCCCCATTGCCCGCAGCATCCCTGGGAGCGCCACCAGCGCCGCCACCCCGAGGCTGTTATCGCCGATCCCCGGCGCGGCCAGGCGTCCCTCCGACGCGGCGACCCGGATCGGCGTCCCTGCCGGGAACACGGTGTCGGTATGCGCCGCGATCAGGACGGTCGGTGAGCGGAGAGTTCCGGGAAGCACCGCGACAACGTCGCCGATGGCGTCCTCGGCGACCCCGGCCACGCCCGCGGCCCCTTCGGCTCGGAGCAGCCCGGCAACGAACCGCGCGCGGGGTGCTTCTTCGCCTGTCGGCGCCGGCACCTCGGCGATGCTCGCCGCGAGCTCGAGCACATGCGGGGCAACCGTCGCGGCCGCCGCCCGGGCGGCCGCGACCAGTTCGGCGGCGGGGACTGGCACCGAGACTCCTTAGCGGCACCGCTGGCGCGGTGACCGCGGACCGGTCATGGACGACACTGTGCGGTGGGCCAGGAAGGGCCGAGGGATGGACCATGGCGTGGCCGAGGTCGCGCCGGAATTGTATCACCGGGTGCCCTCGTAGCGGCCTCAGATGGCCCCCATGGGCCCCACCGGCGCCCAATACGCCCTACCATTTTCGGGCGGGCGGAATAGCCCTTCGGACCGCCGTAGCCTGGTCGGTGAGGCCGGCTTGACACACCCCAGCCGGCGGAATAACTTTCCGAAAGTTAGCGTCCTCGCCGGTCCAGTCGACGGTCGCACGTTCGACCGACCGACGCACCTGTCGCCCTGTGGTTCGCTGGGCCCACGGACGCGCTCACCGCCCCCGGAGGAACCGATGGCCTATCACCGCTACGACGCCGTCGTCGTTGGCGCCGGTGGAGCCGGCCTGATGGCCGCGATCCAGATGGCCGGCAAGGCGAACGTCGCTGTCGTCAGCAAGCTCTACCCGCCACGCTCCCACACCGGCGCCGCCCAGGGCGGCATCAGCGCGGCCCTCGGCAACGTCGAGGAAGATCACCCGCAGTGGCACATGTTCGACACGGTCAAGGGCGGCGACTACCTCGTCGACCAGGACGCGGCGTCTGTCCTCGCCCACGAGGCGATCGACGCGGTGCTTGAGCTCGAGCACATGGGCCTCCCGTTCAACCGGACGCCCGACGGTCGGATCGACCAGCGACGGTTCGGCGGGCACACCCGAAACTACGGCGAGGGACCGGTCCGCCGGGCGTGCTACGCCGCCGACCGCACCGGCCACATGATCATCCAGACGCTCTACCAGCAGGGTATCAAGCACCAGCTCAACTTCTTCGACGAGCACCATCTGCTCGACATCCTGTTCACCGACGACGGCGAGTGCTGCGGCGTGGTGACGCTCGAGATCAAGACCGGCGAGATTCATGTGATTCACGCCAAGGCGGTGCTGATCGCGACCGGCGGGTTCGGTCGCGTCTTCAAGGTCACGTCCAACGCCATGGCCGGCACTGGCGACGGGGTGGCCCTCGCCTACCGACACGGCGTCCCGCTGATGGACATGGAGTTCTATCAGTTCCATCCGACGGGGATCTACAAGCTCGGAATCCTCCTCTCGGAGGCCGCGCGCGGCGAGGGCGGCATCGTCCGCAACGGTGAGGGAGAAGCGTTCGCCGCCCGCTACGCCCCCACGCTGAAGGACCTCGCGCCGCGCGACATGATGTCGCGGTTCATCCATCAGGAGATCCGGGAAGGTCGGGGCGTCGACGGCAAGGACTACGTCCTGCTCGACCTGACGCACCTCCCTCCCGAGCTGATCGACGCCAAACTGCCTGACATCACCGACTTCGCCCGCACCTACCTCGGCGTCGAGCCGAAGACAGAAGGCGTGCCGATCCAGCCGACGGCGCACTACGCGATGGGCGGTCTGCCGACCGACATCGAGGGCCGGGTGATCCGCGACAGGAACGCGACCGTTATCCCGGGGTTCTACAGCGCCGGCGAGTCCGCCTGCGTCTCGGTCCACGGCGCGAACCGCCTGGGCACGAACTCGCTGGTCGACCTGGTCGTGTTCGGCCGGCGGGCCGGCAAGCACATGCTGCGGCACATCCAGGATGTCCAGTTCCGCCCGCTCCCGGAGGACCCGGAGTTCACCGCCCGGGCGGAGCTGGCCAACCTCCTGTCCCGAAAGTCGGGCGAGCGGGCCGCCGACATCCGAAGCGCCATGCAGGAAGTGATGATGGACAAGGTGTCCGTCGTCCGCGACGAGCCCGGGCTGGTCGAGGCGCAGCGGAGCGTGCGGGAGTTGCGCCAGGCCTACGCGTCGGTCGCGATCCAGGACCACGGGACCACCTACAATACCGAGTTGCTCGAGGCGCACGAACTCGGGTGCATGCTCGACTGCGCCGAGTCGATCGTCGCCGGCGCGCTGGCGCGAACCGAGAGCCGGGGGGCGCACTTCCGCTCCGACTACGAGAAGCGCGACGATAAGAACTGGCTCGCCCACACTTTGGTCTACAAGACCTCCGGCGGGCTGGACATCGACAAGAAGCCGGTCACCATCACCGAGTTCGAGCCGAAGGAGCGGAAGTACTAGGTGCCGACCCGCGTCCGGATAGTGGCGGGCCGGCACAGCCGGACGGGCGGTCGCCGCCAAAGGTCCCGACACCCTGGCCCGCCCGCGACAGTCGGCTGTCGACGGCGTCTCATCAGGAGCCCCTTGTGGAAGTCACGCTTCGGATCAAGCGCTACAACCCGGATCAGGACGTCAAGCCGGCCTTCAAGGAATACAAGGTCGAGGTCGAGGGGACCGATCGGGTCCTGGACGCCCTGAACCAGATCAAGTGGTATCAGGACGGCACGCTCACCTATCGACGCTCATGCGCCCACGGCGTCTGCGGCTCGGACGCGATGCGGATCAACGGCCGCAACCGCCTCGCCTGCAAGATTCTGATGCAGGAGCTGGGCAAGAAGGTCACCCTGGAACCGCTGATCGGGTTCACGGTCGTCAAGGACCTGGTCGTGGACATGGACAAGTTCTTCGATTCGTACAAGTCGGTGAAGCCGTACCTCATCGCCGACGACCCCGTGGGGGTCGGCGAGCGCCGCCAGAGCCCCGAGCAGCGGGAAGCGTTCGAGGACACCACCAAGTGCATCCTCTGCGCCGCCTGCACCACTGCCTGCCCGGTGACGTGGACCAGCGACGAGTTCGTCGGCCCCGCCGCGATCGTCAACGCCCACCGCTTCATCTTCGACAGCCGCGACCAGGCCGCCGGGGAGCGACTCCGGATCCTGAACACGCGGTCCGGCGTCTGGCGCTGTCGCACCATTTTCAACTGCACCGACGCGTGCCCGCGCGGGATCGAGGTCACGAGGGCGATCGAGCAGGTCAAGCGGGCGTTGCTCTTCGAGCAAGCCTGATCTCTCGGCGTCGCCGGATGAGGTTCGTCTCCGAAGAGTTCGCCGGACGGGCGGCGCCCGCCCCCTCCCGCGGGGCGGGCGCCGCCCGTCCGGCTGCTATACTCGGCCCCGCTTTGGTAGCGATCTTGGGCAGCAGCGGCGACCGAGCGGCGCCGCGCAGTGAGGGCGTGGCCGGATGGATAACCCGTTCTCGTGGGACTACCTCTCGACCAGGGTCGAGAGCAACGAGGTGTTCGGCCCCTTCGCCGTCGTCTACCTCGTGCTGTTCGGCCTCGGCTTCCTGGTCTCGGTCTTCCTCTACAACGACGGCGCGCGGCACTACGTTCGCCATGGTCTCAAGCTGAGGACCATCCGCCGCGGAGCCGGGATCGCCACGGTCGTCTTCGGCACCGGCCTGTTCTTCTTTGGTATCCGGATGCTGCAGATCGATCCGTTCTACCTCGGGCGGCGGATCTGGCTCTACCTCTGCCTGCTCGCCCTGGTCGCGATGGCCGCGGCCTTCGTGTACTACCTGCGGACGGTCTACCCTCGCCAGCTGCGCTCCTACGAGGAGCGCAAGCTCAAGCAGCGGTACCTCCGCCCCGCCGCGTCGACCGCCGCCGCTCTCTCTCGTGCCGGGGCGGCGCGCCAGGTTCGCACCGATGTCCGTCGCCCGACCCGACGCCGCGCCCGCCGCTAGGCCGCCCACTGTGGGACGCCATGAATGCATGAGGCCCGCCCTCTCGGGCGGGCCTCATGCATTCATGGCGTAGGAGGCCGTGCACCCCCTGTCGACCGCGACCCTCCGGCTTTTCGCCGGCCGTTAGCTCCGGCCAGGCAGCCCCGCTGCACCCGAGAAGCTCTGCTAAAGGCTGCTACCTTCCGGTCCTGACCTGGTTCGCAGTTCCTCGCCGAGCGGGACCCAACCTTCAACACCACGTACCGTCGCCAGTCCCACAGGGCCGGGCCTCGAGGGGGAGTTCAACCCCGCTAAGGCGGGTTGCGGGTACAGGGCACCGCCAGCTCCCCATCTAGCACGACCAGTGAGGAGTCTACTCCCGACCTCGGGGGGTGTCAAAACGAACAGGTTGTCCCCGGCTGTCCGCGATCTGTCGGTCGCGGCCGGTCTGGCACCCTACATGCTTCCGACTCGCCGGGTGCCGCCGGTGGTCGGACACCCGCCGGACGCACCGCGCCCGCGAGGGCCAGCCAGAGGCACCGACCGATGCAGACCGTGCTCTACGTCTCCTCCCTGGACCGCGGCAGCGAGGTCGCCATTCGCGAGGTGCACGACCGCTTCCCGCTCGACGAGGCGCTGGCCTCGGGCATCGGCGTCGAGCGCGTCGTCGTCTTTATCGGCAGTGGCCACTACGCGCTCGAGATCACCGTGGCCGACGGCGACTTCCAGGAGCACTTCGAGCACTTCCTGACGAACCGCACCGTCCGCGACCTGTTCTCGGCGCTGGCGCCGTACGTGACCGCTCTCCCCCAGCCGAACGAGGGTACGGCCCACATGCCGCTGGCCACGGCGATGCTGCTCTGGCAGCGCGGCGGCGGCGACGCCACGACCGTCTAGGTAGCCAACAACGC
Organism: uncultured Thermomicrobiales bacterium; assembly: GCA_902806335.1. Lineage (GTDB taxonomy): Bacteria > Chloroflexota > Chloroflexia > Thermomicrobiales > UBA6265 > CADCWG01. Next base: position 25,263 of record CADCWG010000167.1, read on the forward strand.
GCTGGTCTCGCGGCAAAGCATCCGCGTCTATCGGTCGCCGGATCGTCGGTTCGGCTGCCTCAACCTTAATCGGGTGGCAGGGGCCGATCCGCTGGCCACTCGATCGGGCGCGGCCCCGCGTCGCCGAGTTCCGGGCTCGCCGAGAGCCGCCTCACCACCCGGACCGTCAGGTCGCCCTCAATGCGCACCTGGCACGAGAGCCTGGTGCTCGGCCGGACCGACTCGAGGGTCGCGAGCTTCGCCACCTCCCAGGGAGTCTGCTCCCCTGCTTCACCCGCGAGGACCTCGACGCGGCATGTCGCGCAGCGGGCGTTGCCGCCGCAGCGGTGCAGGATGTCCACGCCGGCGTCCTCGACGACGAGGACGAGCCGCCTCCCGGCCGTCGCCGCGACCGTGCCATGTCCCTCGATCGTTACGGTGGCCACGGCCTCAACGCTCTCCCGGTTCAATCGCCGTGGGGCAGAGTCACGCGTCATCACTCCCGCCGAGACGCGCCGTTCCAGGACGCCCGCGCCC
>CADCWG010000168.1 GCA_902806335.1 uncultured Thermomicrobiales bacterium
TTTCCGGCCGGTGGCAGGCGGCCGGTGGCAGGCGGCCGGTGGCAGGCGGCCGGTGGCAGGCGGCCGGTGGCAGGCGGCCGGTGGCAGGCGGCCGGTGGCAGGCGGCCGGTGGCAGGCGGCCGGTGAGATCGGGGGGCGATGACGGCCCCCCGGCCGGCCCCAAGCACCGAGGTCAACGGATCGGGCACGAGGGCGGCCGGGGCCGGCCGCGAACCCGCGGGCTGGAGCCGGGGCGAACACCCGGATCCCGTATGACCCCCACCGCGGGGCGCCGGGGGCCGGCGCACGACCCGGCTCGGTCGGCATCCCCATCCCCGGTGGACAGCGTCCTCGGGCCGGCAGGTTGGCAGATTGGCAGGTTGGTCGCCGCGAGGCGGGCGGTGTCGGGGCGGCGCCAGGGCGGCGCCGGGTCCGTGCTCGCTGGTCGGGCGCCCATCGCCTGGTCGGGCGCCCGACCGTCGGGGGTGGGCTGGTGGTGCGTGGGATGACCGGGTGATCGGTCGCCAGGGCGCCGGGGGGCCGCGGGGAACCCCGCCGCGGCCCCCCAGCGCGCCGGCCCGGTCGGCTACGGCGCGGGCGTTCCCGTGCCCCCGTGGAAGACGGTGAACGGCTGGCCGCCCTCCATGACCGAGGAGACCCAGACCACGGTCGGCTCGTCGCCGTCGTTGCGGGCGCTGTGGGACACGCCCTGCTCGAACAGCGCGTCCCCTGGATGGAGGACCGTCTCGTCGCCGGGACCCAGGCGGTCGGTCGGGCCCGGGGTCCCGTCCCGCGGAGCGCGCCGCACCTCGACCTCCCCCTCGACGACCGCGTAGGTCAGGGCCCCGGACTCGATGGAGAGGACGAGCGCGCCCGGGTGGTGGTGGTCGGCGATGCTGCCCCCCGGCTCGAAGACGAGCCGGCGCAGCGCCAGCTCGTGGCCGGGGGCCGCTTCCGGCGGCCCGGCGCCGAGGAGGCTGGCGGTCACCCCGACGATCGGCGTGGCCGGGGGCGAGCCCTGCCCCGCGCGGGCGATGGATCCCAGGCCGGCGACCGAGCCGACGAGGACGAGGATGATGGCCAGGACCGGGACGGGAACCGTTGCGCGAGACATGGTTCTACCCTCCTCCGGCGCGACGCCGGACTACGAGACGGGCACCGGTTCGGCGGCGGCGAGCGCCCGGACGTCGGCGGCGGTCATGGCCTGGCCGCCCATGCCCCAGTCGCCGCTCTTGAGCTCCTCGATCAGGACCCAGGTCACCGGGCGCAGGTTCTCGCCCTCGATGGCGACCATGGTGTCCGTGAGGCGGGTGACCATCTCCCGCTTCTGCTCTTCGGTGAAGACGCCCTCGATGACCTTGACGTTGACGAAAGGCATGGCGTGATCTCCTTCTGCGTCCACCGGCGTCCGTCGGTGCGGTCCGGGCAACGTCCCGGTCGTGCGTCGTGTGGTCGGCGCTCGTGCCCGCGGTCAGTCCATCCCGCTGCCCTCCTATTCCCTCACCTCGGCGCCGGCCCCCGGCGCCGGCATGGCGGCACCGGCGCGGTCCCGCGACCACGGCAGCACCGTCCCAGGCCGCGACGATGTCGTCGGGCTCGACCACGGTCGTTGGTTGTCGTTAATCAGGTGATCAGGTGACCAATCGGAGGCGAGTTAGCTCAGGTGGAAGCCGCCGGTGCTCCCGTTGGCCGCCGCGGGGGCTCTCGTCGGGGCGATGCGGTGGTCGCGGAGCACCGCGCCAAGCAGGGCGATCCCCCGCTCGATCCGCTCCTCGTCGACGGCGGCGAAGTTCAGCCGCAGGAAGGGCTGGTCGTCCGGCTCCGGGAAGAAGGCAGCCCCCGAGACGAAGCTGACGCCCTCGCGGAGCGCCTCCTCATAGAGCGCCGCGACCGACATGCCCATCGGCACCCCGACCCAGAGGACGAGCCCGCCCGCGACCCCGCTCCAGGTCGCCCCCGGCGGGAAGTGCCGCTCGAGCGCGGACAGCATGACGGCGTGGCGGTGACGGTAGACGCGGCTGACGCGCTTCCAGTGGCGCTGGACCGCCCCCTGCTCCAGGTAGCGGTAGAGCGCCCGCTGGGTGAGGGTCGAGGAGAAGAGGTCCGAGGACCGCTTCAGGGTGGTGAGCCACTCGCGCAACGGCCCGCGGGCGACGACGTACCCCAGCCGGAGCGCGGGGATGAGCGACTTGGTGAAGCTGCTGGCGTGGATCACGTTGCCGTGCCGATCGAAGGCGGCCAGCGGCGGCGGGATCGGGTCGCCGAAGCGGACCTCGCGGACGTGGTCGTCCTCCAGGATCGGCAAGCCGTGGCGGGCGGCGAGCGTCACCAGCGCGCGGCGCCGGGCCGCGCTCATCACCGCACCGGTCGGGTTCTGGAAGGTCGGGATGGTGTAGATCAGGCGCGGCCGCTCGCGCTCGAGCACCTGCTCGAGGAGGTCGACGCGCATGCCGTCCCCGTCCACCGGGACCCCGACGACCCGGGCCTGCCGGGCGTGGAAGGCGTCGAGGGCGCCGGGCCAGGTGGGGGCCTCGACGACGACGAGGTCCCCGGGCTGGACCAGGGTCGCCGCGACCATCGCGATCGCCTGCTGGGTCCCGGCCGTGATCAGCACGTCGTCCGGGGTGACATCCAGGCCCAGGTGCCGGAGGTAGCCGGTCAGGCTCCGCCGGAGGGGCGGGTAGCCATCGGCGTGCTCGGGGCCGAGCGCCGCGGCGCCGTCCTCGTCGAGGGTCTCCGTGAGGCAGCGGCGGAACTCGGCGACGGGTGCCAACCGGGGGTCGCCCGCCCCCCAGGCAAACGAGATGGCATCGGGCTCAAGCGGGCCGCGGAGCACCTGGCGGAGCATCCGGTCCCGCTCCGGGTTGGCCCGATCGCGCAGGCCGACCTGCCAGGGAGGGCAGGCCTCGCTCGCCGCCGCCGCGTCCCGCTGCGCCGCGGGCGGCCACGGGGGGAGGACGAAGGTCCCGGCCCCGACGCGGGATTCGATCACGCCGTCCGCCTCCAACTCGGCGTAGGCGGTGGCGACCGTGATGCGGCTGACCGCGAGGTCGCGCGCGAGCTGGCGCGACGACGGCAACCGGGTGCCGGCGCCCATGGTCCCGGTCGTGATTTCCCGCCGGAGCCCGTCCCGGATCTGGTGGTAGAGGGGGACGTCGCTGTCGACCTGGAGGGAGAACACCATGGCCGGGCCTCCGAAGGTGCGGCTGGGGGCCGTTGCCCACTGGATTGACTGGCTCTCCCATTGTCACAGGGGCCAGCGCGGTGCGATAGATCCACTTGGCCATCGGGGCGATAGCGCCACCGGCCGGATCCGCGCGGCGGACGGTCCGGCGCCCCCAGGGCGCCCCCAGGGCGCCCCCAGGGCGCCCCCAGGGCGCCCCCAGGGCGCCCCCAGGGTGGGAGGCGGGCGGTTCAGGCGAGCCGGACAGGTCAGACACGATCAAGGGGTGGAGCAGGTCCCTGGCGGCCCAAGCCCGGGCGAGGGCGGTGGCCCACCCCGGGACCATGGCCGGGGCGCCACGCTCCGCGGCCAGCGACCCCGGGGAAACCGGGCGCCCCGCGGCAGCAACCGGTCCCTCCTCGGACCCGCCCCGGCGCCGCGGGTCCCGGGACGCCCCTCGTCCGGGCCGGACCGACGACGATGCCGTCCACGCCACCTTCGCCGGCCGTCGGGCGGCGAAGGTGGCGTGGACGATGCTCGCCGACGAGGCGGCCGGGCGAGCAACGAGAAACGGCGGCCCGGGGGTAACCCCCCGGGCCGCCGTCCTCGACTCGGTCGCGATGATCGGGGAGGCTTAGGCCCCCGGCGTCGCGTCCGGCGTGCCGGTCGTGCCGGCATCGGTCATGGTCAGCTCGACGGTGACGGTCGTGGTGCCGTCGCCGTTGTCCAGCAGGAGCGCCCGCCCCTCGAAGCCGGAGCCGTTGAGCTCGTTCAGCTCGATCCCCAGCTCGCCGTTGGCCGGCGTGCCGGTGATGTCGCCGCAGGCGATGTAGTTCTGGATGTTCTCGGCGCTCTCGTGCACGTTGATCGCGTGCTCGGCGGCCAAGATGTCATCGAGCGAGACCTGAACGATCGTGGTGCTCGTGGCGACCACCTCGCCCGCGCCAGCCATCGGGGTCGCGTCCATCCCGGCCGCCGGGGACGCATCGGTGATCACCACCGGGGACGCGTCGAGCGCCGGCGTCCCGGCCACCGGGGTGCCGGACATGCCGGGGGCGGTGAGGTCGTTGAGCGGGAAGACGACCTCGCCGAGCGTATCGCAAGTACCCGAGTGGATGTGCGCTGGGTGCGCCATCATCGCCCCAGGCGTGCCGGTCGTGTCCTGAGCGGCGCTCGGGCGCCCGACCGCGGCGAAGCCCGCCACAAGCAGCAGCGCCACGGCAACGATCGCCGTCGGCACAAATCGCAATTGACCCATACTCGTTCCTCCCTGTCCCTCGACGACAACGATTGGCCTCGGACGTGGTCCTGGGCCGGGAGCCGCACTGCACATGCGGTGCCAGGGCCGGGCGGGCCCGTGGTCCGTACGCGGCACGGCGGACGGTCATGGGACACAGATCGCCCTCTCATAGAGGTCCCCGCGGACCGACGCGACGGCAGCGGCCCGATGCCGACGGGGAGGTCCAGGACGCGCGCCGCGCCGCGCCCGCGATCTCGATCCGGGGGTGCGTCACGGTGCTCGCCGGCCTGGACGCCCACCGGGGCCCGGCTCGGGCGGTGGACGACCTGCCGCCGGGTCCACCCCTGCGCGCCCCCCTCCCATCCGGGCGGGCCCCCGCCGGCCGTCATGCCGCGCAGGGCCGCGCCCCATTGCCGCCCCGGACGGGCGGACGGCGCGACGCCGGCCATGACGGCCGCCACGGTCGCGTCGACTACGAAAGGGGCCGCTCGGCGT
>CADCWG010000169.1 GCA_902806335.1 uncultured Thermomicrobiales bacterium
GGTGCCGGTGGTGGGTGGCTGGGAGGCGGACGGTGGGCTGGGGGGCGGCGGAAAGGTGGCGTGGCCGGGCGGGCCGGGCGGGCCGGGCGGGCCGGGCGGGCGCTGGGCCCGCCCCTACGAGGGCCGTGGATTCCCCCCGGTACGGCGGTCGTCGGGGCCCTGGCGGTCCGTCCACCGGGTATCGCCGGGTAGGGGCGCGGCATGCCGCGCCGCGAAGGGCGACCGCGTACTGCGAGGGGCGACGCGACCGGGGAACGTGCCGCGGCGAATAGGAGGTGTTCCCGAGCCCGGCTCATCGGCGGTGCCATCCGGGGCCCTGGCGCGGCCCGGCCGGGCCCCGGGACTGGAGGCGACGCCGGCCGAAGGCCGGCCGGGCCAGGCGACGCGAAGCCCCGCCGACGAGCCGGGCCTCCCGTCAGTTGGCCGTCTGGAGCACCGACCGGCGGCGGGACTCCCGGAGCTGGGCGGTCCGGGAGCGGCCGTAGGCGACGGAGGCGGCGAGGAGCCCGACCACCAGCGGGAGTAGCGCCATCCCGACCATGCCGTCCGCCAGCGTGAGGGTCACTGCCCCGACCATGATCACCACGAGTCCGGCGGCGGCCAGCGGGGTCAGGCCCGTCCGGATGCGCAGGAGGCCGGGGAGGACCAGCCCGAGCGCGCCAAGCACCTCGACCGCGCCGATGAAGCGAAGGAACTCGCCGGACAGCGGACTGCCCGCCGTCAGGTCTTCGATCGGCATGACCAGCTTGGAGGCGCCGGCGAACAGGAAGACGAACGAGAGAAGACCCTGGACGACCCACAGCGCGCGGTTCATCGTCGGCACCCTCCGAACTGTCTAACCCCTGGGCGACCGGGACGGTCCCGGACGGCGTTGCCCCGCCTCGCCCGTCACGTCGAACGACCGTGACACCAGGTAGTCGTTCGGCGGAGCCCAGAATCGACAATTCGACGACCGACTCACGCGGGATTCAGTTCGGGGACCGGTCTCAGCGACCCGCCAACCGGATCTCGCCCGCCGGGGAGCGGCATGTGGTGCCGCCACGGACAAACCGGGCGGCCCAGGCGTCGCCCCAGTCGGGAGACGTCCCTCGCGGGCGAGGCACGACAGTGCACTAGAGCCCGGCGCCGAGGACCTGGAAGCCGCCGTCGACCCAGAGGACCTGGCCGGTGACGTAGTCGGAGGCCGGCGAAGCGAGGAAGACGACGGCGCCGGCCAGGTCGTCAGCGAGGCCGGGTCGGCCGAGGGGGATCCGGCTGACGATGCGGGCGGCACGGGGCTCGTCGGCGTAGAGGGCCTCGGTCAGCTCGGTGTGGAAGGAGCCGGGGCCGATCGCGTTGGCGCAGATGCCGAGCGGGCCCCACTCCAGCGCCTGCGCCTTGGTCAGCTGGGCGACCCCGCCCTTGGTCGCGCCGTAGACGCTGACGTCGGGCCAGGCACCGGCGGAGGTCAGCGAGGCGACGTTGATCACCTTGCCCCGGGCGCCGCCGTCGGGTGGGCGCTCGCGGTCGAGCATCCGCTGGGCGGCGCGCTGGCCCATGAAGTAGACGGCGCGCAGGTTGACCGCGTGGAGGCGGTCCCAGTCGTCGGGGGTCACCTCCAGGATCGGGCGGCGGAGTTGGGTCGCGGCGGCCGTGACCAGGATGTCGAGGCGGCCGAAGGCGGCGGCGGCCTCGTCGACCGCGCAGGTCGCCGCGTCGAGGTCGGCGAGGTCGACCGCGAGGGGAAGCGCACGGCGACCGCGGGTCTCCACCTCCGCGGCGGCGACCGCGAGACGGTCGGCGTCCCGCGCGACGAGGGCGACGTCGGCGCCGGCCTCGGCGAGGGCGAGGGCCATCCCCCGGCCGAGTCCCCGGCTGGCGCCGGTGACCAGCGCCACCTTCCCGTCGAGGCGCATCCGGTCGAGAACGGTCGGCATGGGGTCTCCTCCTGGCGGCGCGGCGCCGATCCCGGCGTGTCCGGGCGCGTCCGGGCGGGCCCGGGCGCGGCGCGGGGATGGTGGCACGGCCACCCGGCGGTGTCGTGTCCGACCGACGACCCGCGGGCGAACGAGGCGCCAGGCCGCCCGGCGTCGGGCGGCCGTGCGGCAGCGGAGCGCCGCCACCCGGAACCGGGCAGGGCATGCGCTGCCCCTACAAAGTGCGTCGGGACAGACCAGGGGCTCCCCCGCGACCGTCGGGCGCCGCGGCCGGTGACGGTGCGGGGTCGCGCCGGGGACGTGGGGGACGCCGCGGGTGGCGACCGGGTCCGCGGCGGCCGGGTCAGACCCGGTGGAGTGGCTCTTCGCCGCGCAGGGCGCGGAGGCAGTTCTCGACCGTCATCTCGCTCATGCGGAAGAGGCCCTCGTCGGTCTGGCCGGCGGCGTGGGGGGTGAGGACGACGTTGTCGAGGCCGAGGAGCGGGTTGGCGGTGCCCGGTGGCTCGGCGACGAAGACGTCCAGCCCGGCGCCGGCGAGGCGCCCGCCCCGCAGCGCGTCCGCCAGCGCGGGCTCGTCGACGAGGTGCCCGCGCGCGGTGTTGATCAGGAAGGCGGTCGGCTTCATCGTCGCCAGCTCCGCGGCGCCGAGCAGCGGGCCGGGCCGGCCGGCCGGCGCGGCGTGGAGGGTGACGGCGTCGGCCGTCGCCAGCAGCTCGGGGAGGGACAGGAAGGTGACGCCGTGGGCGGCGGCGAAGGCCTCGTCGGGAAAGGGGTCGTGGGCGACCACGCGCATCCCGAAGGCCTGCGCCCGGCGGCAGACCCCCTTGCCGATCCGGCCGAGGCCGACGATCCCCAGGGTCCGCCCCCCAAGCTCCACCCCCACGACGTTCGGCCACCGCCCCGCCCGGACGCTGGCGTCGGCCGGGAGCAGCCCGCGGGCGACGGCGAGCAGCAGTGCCAGCGCCATGTCGGCGACCGACTCGTTGATGGCGGCCGGCGTCCAAGTGACGACGATGCCGCGGGCGCGGGCGGCGTCGAGGTCGATGTTGTCGAGCCCGACGCCGTGCTTGGCGATGGTTCGCAGCCGGTCGGCGTCGGCGATCACCTCGGCGGTCAGCTCGTCGGTGCCGGTGATGATCGCGTCGACGCCGCGCAGCGCCTCGTGGAGCTCCGAGGCCAGGTAGGCGCGGCCGGTGGTGTTGGGGATGACCTCGCAGCCGGCTGCCACGAGCCGGGCGTTGTGCTCGGCCGAGACCTTGCCGAAGGAGCGGGACCCAACGAGGACTCGCCAGCGCGGTGACCCACCCGCCGCCGTCTCGCCCGGACCTGCCATTTCGCCCGCGGTCACACCACCCACCGCTGTCCCCTCCGCCGCCGACCGATCCGCGTCCGCCACGTCACCCTCCCCTCCGGGCGAGGGACCGCAGCGCGGCCACCTCGCCCGCCATGTCGTCGACCCCGTAGAGCCCGCCACCCAGCGCCAGCGCCGTCGCCCCCGCCGCGACCACGTCCGGGATGTGCTCCCGCCTCAGGCCGCCGGCGACCTGGAGGTCAACGGTCGTCCCGGCCGCGTCGGCCATCGCCCGCACGGCGCGCAGCCGCGGCAGGACGAGCGGGTTGAACGCCGCGCCGCGGGCCCCCTCACCGGTCACGCGGGCGAGGAGCAGCACCGCGTCGACCAGCGTCACCACGGGCTCGAGGCAGGCGAGCGGCGCCCCCAGCCCGAGGGCGAGGCCGACGCCGACATCGTGCTCGCGGGCGGCGAAGATCGCCTCGTAGAGCATCGGCGTCGCCTCGGCGTGGAACAGGACCAGGTCGGCGCCGGCCCCGGCGAGCGCGGGCAGGAAGCGGAGCGGGTCGACGGCGGCCAGGTGGACCTCGAAGGGTCGCCGGGTCAGGGGCCGCAGCGCGGCGAGGGTTCGCGGCGGGAAGCCGAGGTCGGGCACCAGATGGCCGTCGAAGACGTCGAGGTGGAGGAAGTCGACGTCGGCGGCGTCGAGCCGGGCGACCTCCTCGGCCAGCCGGCCGTGGTCGCCGTTGAAGAGAGCCGCGCCGACCCGGAGCGCGGCGGTGCCGTGCGCGGTCGCCGGGGCGGTGGGGGTGGGGACCGCCACCCTAGGCCTCCGGCTCGATGGCGACGGCGCGGACCGGGCAGGCGTCGAGGCCGACGACGGGCCAGGGGAGGGCGATCAGGTAGACGCGCTGGGATCGCAGCTCGGTCAGGTTGGTCAGGCACTCGAGGACGGGAACGCCGGCGCTGGTGAGCAGGCGGTGGTTGGGGTAGTGGGAGACGCCGCGGACCTCGAAGCCCGAGCTGTCGGTGCCGAGGCAGGCGATCCGGCGGTCCTCGACCAGCCAGCGCATCGCGTCCTCGGTGACGTAGGGGCGGTCGTGCGACTGGGAGGTGCGGTACTGCCCCTGGCGTCCGGTCATCAGCAGGACGCGGTCGCCGACTTCGACCGGGCCGGCGGCCTGGAGCTCGGCGGTGTCGATCGGCTCGCTGACGCCCTTGTGGCGAACGTCGAGGACGATCGCCGGGCCCATCAGGCGGTCGAGCGCGATGCTGGCGGTGTCCCCGCCGGCGGCGAGGAAGTGGAGCGGCGCCTCGACGTGGGTGCCGACGTGGGACCAGAGGTAGACGGTGCTCATGATGTCGCCCTCGGGCCCGTGCCGCTCGTTGCGGCGGGAGACCTCCAGGGTGTACTGCTCCTTGCCGGGCAGCAGCACGTGGGTCAGGTCGACCACCCGCCCCGCGGGCGACCCGGGGAGGCCAACCTTCTCCGAGTGCGTCTCGCGCGTCTGCATCGCATCCTCCGACGGGTGTTCGCGGGTCGCGCGTCTGGGTCGCGTCGTGGCGAGAGGTCGTGGGCCGGACGGTCGGCGGTGGCTGGGGCGGGGGTGCGATGAATCGCGCCCCTACGGGGGCGGCTCGGTCCGGACGCCGGGGGCGCCGGTGGGGG
>CADCWG010000170.1 GCA_902806335.1 uncultured Thermomicrobiales bacterium
GGTCCGCGTCCGCCCACGAGCCGGACGGTCACCCGGCCCCGACCGGCCTGGTGATGCCGGCGCGTGACCGGTCGGTCGGCGCGCCGGCCGATCTCACTCCGCGCGGGCCTTGAGCAGGGCGTCGCGGGCGTCGGTGTAGAAGAGGAGCTGGAGCCTGGCGGCCATGGCGTCGGACAGGTCGTTGAGCTGGCGGCGGGCCGGGATCGGCGCCAGCAGGACTTCGGCGCCCTTCTCAGCCGCCAGCTCCGCCACGGCGACGGCGCTGTAGGGCGGCTTGATCCCGCCGCCGAGGTTGAGGCCGCCGACCGCCACCAGCCCGCCCTTGAGGCCCATGCCCAGCAGCGCCGTGCAGAACGCGAGCAGCGTCGGCACGCCGAGCCCCGCCCCGGTGCGGACGGGGTCGAGCGCGCGGAGCTGGACGGTCAGCTCGTGGTGGCGCGGCTCGCGGTCGCCCGCGAGCTCCTTGGCGTGGCCGTAGAGGTGCTGCTCGGCGTTCCAAACCGCCTCCCGGAACGGGCCCGGCGCCTGGACGTTGGCGATGCGGACGCCCGAGCCCGGCCCCTCCGCCCCCTCGATCCGGTAGAGCCCGGCGCCCTCGTCCTCGCCGCCGGGGCCGACCGCCCAGACCTGACCCGGCGGCAGCGGGTCGCCCCCGATCCCGGCCCCGCCCTGGACCTCCGGCGTGGCGACGAACTGCTCCCTCCTCTCCGCCCCGAGCAGGGAGCTGACGTGGGTGCTGCGGAACTCGGGGCCGCTGACCCTTCGCCGACGACGAGCGCCGTCGTCACCGCGTGCGCCATGCTGGTCGGCCCTGGTCGGGCGCCGGGCTCGGTCCCCGTGCTGGACGAGCACGGAGCAGCCAGGTTCCGGTGCCGTCTACGTAATCTTGGCGTCTGGAGGCCAGGGGCGGTGAGGAGGGGCATAATTTTCGGACGGGGTCCTACGTATTCATCACGATGCGGGCCGACCATGTCTGGTCGATGATAGGGGCCTGGTCACGGCGGTGCCCTCATTGCGTCGCCCCACGCCGGGCGGGGCGGTGGGGGCGTGCCGGCCGATTTGGGGGATCACCACGGGGGTGGAGTGTGCCGAGCCTGTCCGTCACCGTCGCGCGGCCGCCGAGCGCGCGGTTGGTGGCCGTCGGGGCCGTGGTCCTCGCGCTGCTGAGCGGGGTCTCGGGCGGGCTCTGGGAGGCGCGGACGACGGGGGAGATCGGCGCCCGGATTGCGATCTGGACGCTGCTCGATCTCGCCGGGGCGCTCGCCTTCGTGCTGGTGGTAGCGTTCGTTGGGCGGGTGGTAACGCCGGCGGTCCTGACCGTCTCGCCGAGGGTCCTGGGGCCGGCGGTCTCCTACGGCACCTACGCGGCCGGCGGGGTCGCGGGCGGGTTCGTCCGGCGGTTGGTCGGCTCGGTGCCGGCGCTGCGGCCGGCGGAGCCGTGGCCCTGGAACTACTACGCCGACGTCTGGAGCCTGGTCGCGGCGGCGGTCGTGCTCGGCTTCGTCGCCAACCAGTACACCGCCTTCCTCGAGCGGCTCCACGCGCACGAGCGGACCCTGACCGAGCAGGTCGGGCAGCTGCGGCAGTCGCGCCAGCAGATCACCGCCGCCGAGGAGCGGCTGCGCCGCGAGATCGCGGAGCTGCTGCACGGGCGGGTCCAGACGCGACTCCTGGTGATCTGGTACCGGCTGGGGGAGTGCGAGCGCCTGCTGGCGGTCGACCCGGCTCGGGCTTCGGCGGTGCTGGCCGAGGCGCGGGCGCAGATCGACGAGATCCGGGAGCAAGACGTCCGGGAGGCAAGCCACCTGCTGCACCCGTCGATCATCCGGGTCGGGCTGGGGCCGGCGATCCGGTCTCTGGCCTCCCAGCCCGCGGGCGATCTGGCGGTCACCGTCGAGGTAGCCCCGGAGCTGGCCGCGCTCGACGACCCGGCGGAGAACCGGATCCCCGAGGGGGTGCGCCTGGTCGCCTACCGCGTCGTCGAGGAGGCGCTCAACAACGCCTACCGCCACGCCGCCGCGGGGACGGTGGCGGTGCGTCTCGACCTCGACCCCCGCGGGCAGCTTCGGGTCACGGTCGCGGACGACGGCCGGGGCTTCGACACGGCGCGCCTCCAGGAGGGGCTGGGGTTGGGCAGCATCTCGGCCTGGGTCGGGCAGATCGACGGCGGCGGGCGGCTGACGAGCTCGCCCGGACGGGGCACGACCCTCGAGGTCGTCCTCCCCCTCCCCGTGGCTCCGACGTCGCAACCGCCGGGGGTGCCGTCGGCGTCCCCGCGCGCCGCCTTCCGCGTCGAGCCGACTCAAATCTGCCCGGCCGCGGCGGGACTCGCGAGCGAGTGAGCCCAGCGGTCACGACGGCAGCCGCGCGGCCATACCATCGCGGTCGTCCGGCGGTGTGCCGCCCGTTACCGCCACCCGGCGCAGACCGGACGACCGGGCTCTGCTCATGGCCAGATCCGGTTGGATCTGGGCCCCGTCGGTTGGGAACGGATAGCCTCCTTGTGTCCGTGGGTCTCTCGCCTTATGCCAGGCCCGCGGTCCTGCCCCCACCCAGTACGAGCCGCCAGGGGCGGTCGGCTCCGCGGTGCCTCGATCCCACGACATCACCGGTTCGCGCCGCACGGTACCGCACAGGTTAGCGACCGGTCCGACGGCAAGCTCAGGGTGGACTCGACAAGACGTTGGACGCGCCTGGTGACGGTTGGACGAGCTACGGCCGGTCGAGGGCGGCGCGGACGGCCGCGGCGGAGAGGTCGCGCTTGGCGATGAAGCCGGCGGCGCCGGCCTCGCGGGCGAGGGCGGCGTACCGGCTGTGTCCAAAGGCGCTGACCAGGATCGTGCGCAGCCGGGGCGAGGCCGCGCGCAGGCGCCGGGACGCCGCGAAGCCGCCGGCGCCGGGCATCTGGACGTCGAGGATCGCCACGTCCGGGTCGAGGGCGGGCAGGCGCGCCAGCGCCTCCTCGGCGCTGCCCGCCGTGCCGACCACCGCCAGCGACGGGTCGGTCTCGAGCAGCGCGCGCGCCAGGCCGAGGAACTCCGCCTCGTCGTCGACGAGCAAGATGGTGGAAGGCAACGGGGGCATCCTACCCGCGATGTGTTGGGGGGCCGGAGTCCGGCCGGAGGCGGTGTGCCCAGCGTAGCAACCGGTGCGCCGATTGCCAGGGGGCTAGCCCCCTGGCCGAGGGACCGGCGCCCCATCGGGGGCGAGCGCCTGGCCGTGACGTGGGGCGGCGCGGCTCTGCTCGAGGAAGCGGAGCACGGCGCTCACCCGCGGGTGGAGCCCGGCGTCGTCGCGGTCGACCCCGAGCCGCTGGTAGACGAGGCCGAGCTGGTTCTCGACCGACTTCTCGGCGAGGCCGAGCCGCCGGGCGGCGGCGGCGTTGGTGTGGCCCTGGGCGACCAGCGCCAGGATGTCGCGCTGGGCGACCAGCGCCAGGATGTCGCGCTGGCGCGGGGAGAGCCGGGCGAGCGGGCTGTCGGCGCGCGGGCGCCGCCCGGCCGCCAGCAGCGGGTCGACCACGACCCGGCCCGCCGCCGCCCCCTCGACGGCGCGGGCGAGGGCGGCGGCGTCGCCGACCGACCGCTTGAGGAGGTAGGACCAGCCGGCGGCGGCGCCCGGGGGGAGCGACGCGAGGACCCCGGGGTCGGCGTGGTTGGAGAGGAGGACGACCCCCAGGCCCGGCAGCAGCCGGCGGAGGAGGAGGCCGGCCCGGACGCCGTGCATGCCGCCGCCGAGCTCGATGTCGAGCAGGGCGACGCGGGGCCGGAGGGCCGGCGCGGCGGCGAGGGCGGCGGCGCCGTCGGCGTCGGCGCCGACCACCTCGAGGCGGGGGTGGCGGGCGAGGGCCGCCCGCAGCAGGTCGCGGAAGAGCGGCTCGTCCTCCACCAGCAGGACGCGGACCCGGTCCTGTAGCTGCCCCTCGCCATGGGTCGTCGCCTCGCCGCTCGACACCGATCGCCCCCGATCCCCCGGCCCCCGCGTCTCGCACGCCGGGATCATACGCGGCCGGGGACCGGGGGGTAGCCCCCTTTCTCCGGTCGCGGCGGCCCGGTAGCATGGGGAGGGGCAGCGCGGACGGCGGGCCGGCGTGGGGCGGCTCGATGCCGCCCGTTGGGGGACCGGGGATGGGAACGGACGGGACGGGGCTGCGGCGGCCTGGCGTGATGCGGTGGGCGGCCGTGGGGATGGCGACGGCCTCTGTCCTCTTCGCCCTCGCCCTCGTCGCCGGGCCGCTGGGCAAGGCGCCGCGCGCGCTGGCCCAGACGGCGGTGCAGATCAACCAGACGGGGGCGCTGACCGACGACCAGCCCGGGCTGGTCTCCTGCGGGACGGACACCTGCGAGAACGCTCTCGCCGGCCCGATCGCCGGCTCCCCGTTCGCCCTCGGGACGTTCGACGGCACCCTCACCACGACCCTTGTCACAGAGAATGGGGTGCTCGTGTCCGCCTCCGGCGAGGGTGCCGCGACGCTCGCCGGCGCCAACCCCGCGGACGGCTCCATCAGCATCGCCTACTCCGGGACCGTGAGCGTGTCCTCCTCCGGCGAAGTCTTCGCCGGCACCTTCTCCGTGACGGGCATCGCCGGCCCCCTCGCCGTCGCCGACGGCGGCGTCGGCACCATCCTCCTCGAGGGGCCGTTGGTCGACGCAACCCAGGTGGTGGAACTGACCTTCGACGGCGTGCTGATCTTCCCCGCGGAGGCCACCGCCACCCCGACGGCCACCGCGACCCCGACAACGACGGCCACCGCGACGGCGACGGCCACCGCGACGGCGACGGCCACCGCGACGGCGACGGCCACCGCGACGGCGACGGCCACCGCGACGGCGACGGCCACCGC
>CADCWG010000171.1 GCA_902806335.1 uncultured Thermomicrobiales bacterium
TATAAGACCGCCGAACTCCTGGACCGCCCGCTGCACCATCTGCTGACAGTGCGCCTCGTCCTGGATGTCCCCGGGCATGGCGACCGCCTTGCGGCCGGCCGCCTCGACCACCCGGACCGTCTCCTGCGCGTCGGACTCCTCCTCCGGGAGGTAGGAGATCGCGACGTCCGCCCCCTCCCGAGCGAAGGCCAGCGCCACCGCGCGGCCGATCCCGCTGTCGCCACCGGTGATCAGCGCGGCCTTTCCCGCGAGCCGGCCGTGGCCCTCGTAGCTCTGCTCTCCAAAGTCGGGCTGGGGCGTCATCGCCGACTCTAGCCCCGGGACGCTCTGCTTCTGCTCGGGGAAGGGCGGCTTCGCCCCCATCTCCTGCGGGTCCTGCTCCGGGTTGTGCACCGTCATCGTCGTCTCCCGTTCCTCGATCGTCCCTGGGCGAGCCATCCCCGCCCTCGTCTTACGCTCATCGCGGCGTCCGGTGAGTCCGGTGACTCGATCAGGACCGCCGCAGCGGAGCGCGCCACCGCACCGGCCTCACTTCGACGACCGTTACCTCGGCCGGCTTGCCGCCACGGCGGCCCGACGACACCCCCGACGCCAGGACCTGCCACCGACTCGACCCGGCCGACCCGGCCGACCCGGTCGTCGTCTTCCCGGACTTCCCGGACTTCCCGGCCGGCGCGGCCGCGGACCGGGCGATCTGCTGGGTCAGCGCCGTCGTCGCCCGCGGCCCGAGCCGCCGCCAGGCCAGCACGCCCGGCACCACCGCCAGCCCGAGCGCCAGCGCCTGGCGCAGCCGGGTCTGCTCCGCCCCCTTCCAGCCGCCGCTCACCCCCGTCCCCGACGCCATCGGGCGCAGCACGCTGCCCGATGTTGCCGGCGCGGGCTCCTTGGCCAGGTGCTGCCGGTCGACCATCGTCGCCATCGCCCGCTCGGCCGCCGCCGGCGACATCAGGAACTGACCCGTCATCAGGCGCCCGGCGTTCCCGACGTGGACCTCCCGTCGCGGCTTCTTCGCCGTCGCCTGCTCGACGATCGCCTTGGCGACCTGCTCCGCCGGGTAGACGGGCGGCATCGCCTTCACCTTGCGCCCCGAGTAGTTGGCGGCGTGCTCGAAGAACGGCGTGTCGATCGTCGCGGGCAGCAGCGTGGTGACGTGGATCGTCTTCGTGCCGTCCAGCGCGAGTTCCTGCCGCAGGCTCTCGCCCAGCGCGAGCACCCCATGCTTGGCGATCGCGTAGGCGCCGGCGTAGGGCATCGGGATCGTGGACACCACCGACCCGACGTTGATCAGCCGCCCCCCGCCCTGCTTTCGGAAGACCGGCAGCGCCGCCCGCGCCCCATGGATGTACCCGAACAGGTCGGTCTCGATCACCGCCCGATAGACGTCGGACGGCGTGTCCTCGAACCGGCCGTAGATTCCCGCCGCCGCGTTGTTGACCCAGACGTCGATCCGCCCGAAGGCCTCGACCGCGCGCCGGGCCAGCGCCCGCACCGCCGCCTCGTCGGTGACGTCGGTGGGCACCGCCAGGCCCCGCCCGCCCAGCCGCTCGCACGCGGCCGCCACCTCGGCCAGGGGCTCCTCGCGCCGGGCCGCGACGACGACGGAGGCGCCCTCCTTGGCGAAGGCCGCCGCCGCCGCCCGCCCGATCCCGCTCGACGCCCCGGTGATCACCACCACCGTGTTCCGTAGCTTCTTCGCCATCGTGATCCTGACCTCACTTCTCCGCCGGCGACGCCGCGCTGCGGGTCACCGCGGTGCTTGCCGCTCGGCCACCGTTGGTCGCCCCGCCGCGGACGTGCTCGCGTGGCGCTCCCCGGGGAGCGCCAGGACGTCACCGATCGGCCTCCCGGAGATCCCTCCGAGGCGAGCGACCGCTGCCCCCGTACCTGTCGCGCTGGTTGAGACCGGTGGCGCCGTGGCGAGAGACGGCTGGCACGGCGCCGCGTTCGCTCCGCGCACCGGGGCCACCCCGCCCGGGTCAGACAGAGCCCCCGACGGTGGCATAGGACTCAATCCGTGACGCCCGCCGGCCCGCCAGACCACCGAACCCGCTGGGTCGCGGGCCGGGCACCCGGGTGGAACGACCGGGGCCACGCCGTGATCGCACCCAAACCACCCGGGCGGTGCCGTCCGCGTCCCGCCGAACCACCTGGGTCCCGCCTACGACGAGGTGTCGTCGCCGATGATGTCCTGCTCGGCGCTGGCGCCGCTCTCGTCGGGGTCGTCGGTGTCGGAGTCCGTGTAGGCCACGGTCGCGTCGTTGCCCCCCATGGAGGCGAGTTCGTCCATCTGGGACGCGCCGCCGGTCGCCCCGCCGCCGCCGATGTCCGGGCCACCGCCCGTGTCGATGTCGGCCGCTGGCTGGACGAGCCCGCCCGTGCTGCCGCCTGTGCTGCTGCCCGCGCCGCTGCCCGTGCCGGCGCCCGCGCCGCTGCTGGCGCCCGAATCGTCGAGCCCGACCCCGGGATCGACCTCGCCCTCGTTGGCACCGGCCGCGCCGATAGTGCTGTCCTGGTCGCTCATCACCGTGCTCCTCCTCGGGCGTTCGAACGGCCCGCTGGGAGGGACGGATACAACCCGCGTGCCACCGCCGGGGCGGTGCACCGGTTCCACGCTCCAGATCCAGTCCCCCGGGGGGCGTTCCCGGGTCCTCGGAGAGAAGGACGGCCGCGCGCCGGTCCCGGCCGGCGGCGATCCGGTCACCGTCCACGCCGGGCGCGCGCTCCATCCCGGGCATAAACGCGGCGCTGGCCCAGTGGGCCGAGGCCCCGGCGCGAACCGCCTCCCGGCGCCTGGATGCCGTCGGTCGACCGGTACGCGGTCGATGCGGACCGCGACCCCGCCGTTCCCCAGGCGCCGCGCGACGGCTACCGCACCCGTCTCGCCGTCGTCGACTGCACCGCCATCACCACCGGTGGGGTCGGGTCACGCTTCGTCGCGGCGCTTCCCGGTCCCCCGGCCGAGGGCGGGGTGGGCAGCGTGCTCGTCCCTGCCGTCCTCGAACGGCGGACGGGGTCTTCGTCCGAGCCGTGGGGGCATCGCAACTGGGACTCGTCCGCGGTTGGGAGCAGCCATACCACCGTGCGGACCGGCCACCACACGGCGCGGACGTCGCCCCCGCCGGCCACGTTCACGTCGCCGCGCCAGGGACCGGGCCGCGGTGCGCGCCCTGCCCTGACCGTGGCGCTAGCACGACATCGGCCCCGGATTCCGCGGGGAACGCCCCGTGGCTCGCGGGGAACTCCCTCTGGCTCGCAGGGTGGGGCCGTGACCTGAGCCGACAATGACGGCCGCCGCGAAGGCGAACCAGACCCGACCACCGCTGGCCTCGACCAGCATCCAGCCGAAGTCGAGGCCCGCGGACGGGCCCCACCGACCTGCTCAACGCCCTGGGTCGCGAGCAGCGGCGGCGACCGACCGGACCGGTTGTCGCCGGGTCAGCGCCGGGATCCGCCTCCGCGGCCCCGATCGGCGGGTACCATCGATGGCACCCCGCGAGCGCCGGAGCGCCGCCCCCTGGCCGGGACCCGCCCGTCCGCAGGAGGCGCCCGTGCTCGCCGACCCCGATCCCGCCGCCCGCCCGTCCCCCGCTGAGGCGCGGGCCGTCCTCTCCGACCACGGCGTCCCCCCGACGCTGCGCGGGTGCCTCGACGCCGCGATGGCCCGCGGCTGGCAGCTCAACCTCCAGGGCGGCAGCCCGCGGCCGGGGCGGTGGGAGTGCCGCGTCACCCGGGAGGACGACGACCCCGCCGGCCACAAGCCCGGCCTGCGCTGCGTGGTGGCCCGGCACTTCCACGGCGGCCCGAGCCCCAACCTCGCCGCGGCCGCCGGCGTGGTCCTCGCCGCGGACGGCCCGGGCGCCGTCGACCTCCTCACCGGGCCGCTGCCCCAGCTTGCGGCCCAGCGCCCCGTCCAGGTTCCGGGGGTCGCCCTGGTCACCCTGATCGTCGATGTGCCCGAACTCGACGCCAGCCCGCGCGGCACCGGGGTCCTGGTGGCCCGCGGCGTCGAGGGGATCGCGGCCAAGGCCCTGACCCACGCCACGGCCAAATGGGGCTGGCTGCGGGAGCAGGCGGGCCCCGGGTCGCACATCCTGCGGGTCTCCTACGGACGCGCGGGGGACACCCCCGCGGACCTCGGCGCTGCCACGCGGGACCAGGAACTGTTCGCCCAGGCCGTCGCCGACGCCTCGGCGCTGCTGGGAGTGCGGATCGAAGCCGCCGACGTCGTGGACTGGGACGTGGTGCGCTGGGCGGGGGCCCTGCCGCACGCGGCGGTCGGCCACAAGGAGCGGGTCTCGGGCCTCCGGGCTGCGGTGGCGCCGCTTGACGGCCTCGAGGTCACCGGCGGCTGGCTTGCGGGAACCGGGCTGGTCTCGGTCATCGACGACGCCGCCGCACGCGCCGAAGCGCTCGCCGACGGTCTCGGCCTGCCCGCGCGCCCCGGGCTGTGATCTTCATTACTTTCTACGACTTGTAGAACAGGGTAATTTTCTTTGCCCCGGCGCAGGGGGCAGACTAGAACCATGAGTGAGCTAACCGGTGACCGGGTCTCGCAGACCACCTCGAACAACCCCTCCCGGAACGACGGTGACGAAGCGGCAACGGAGCAGTTCTTCACCCTGTGGACGGTGTTCCGCCGCGCCGACGTGGCCCCGGGTGTGGGTGCCCATCCGCTGGCGGAGGTCCTTGGGACCCTGAGCGGAACTGACGTCACCGTCCGCGGCTTCTACGACGTCTCCGGGATGCGCGAGGACGCCGACGTCATGGTCTGGCTCCACGGCCCGCGCGCCGAGGACCTCCAGTCGGCGGTGCGGCGCATCCGCCGCTCCGACACCTTTGCC
>CADCWG010000172.1 GCA_902806335.1 uncultured Thermomicrobiales bacterium
CGGCGGCGCTTCGGGCCCTTGCGGCGACACTGCGGCTCGTCGACGGCGGGGCAGCGGGCGCCTCGCCCGATGAGCGGCCGGCCGGATCGCCGGAGCGCGCCGGGGCGCAGGCGGAGATCGACGCGGCGGTGGCAACCGGCGGGCTCGCGCCGGAGGAGGCGGCGGTCCGCCGGGCGCGGCTCGCCGCCCTCGGCGATGCCGTGCCGCGCTTGCGAACGCTGCTCGAGCTCCGGGACGCCGGCTACCTGTCCGACGTCGACCTGCGGCGCAAGCGGGCGGCGATCACGGGCGAGTTGTCGCGGCTGCTGGCGGGGAAGGCCTAGCAACCGTGCCGCCCGCCCGCGGCGGGCGTTGAGGCCGCCGCCGGCGAAGGGACGTCGCGCCAGGCGTCGGCTCTCACCGTGTTGACGACGGCGCCTCACGCGGCACCGCGGTGCGCGGTAGCGGGTGGGAGATCGTGCGCGGGGCCGCCCGCTGAGCACGTTGGCGTAGGCATCCACCGACTGGCCGGCCTCGGGGCCTCCCACGGCACGGCATCGGTGGACACCTGCCGCCAAGGTTGCAAGGGGCGTCTCGAGGCGCGTCGACCGTGTTTGGCCGGTCGGGGCGCGGCATGCCGCGCCCCGACGGACAACCGGGCAGCCCAGGCGTCGCCCCAACCGAGACACGTCCCCCGCGGCCGAGGCATGACAGACCGCTAGTCGGGCAAACAGCAAGACGCGAGTCTGGGACTGGCCGATGCCGCGGCGGACGAGTACTTCACCCACAGTAGACGCCTGGAGGTCTCCAGCGACGACGGTAAGCCGGTCGGGGTCGAGATGATCGTCGGACTCGTACAAGATGCGGCGGACGAGCGGTCGACGATCACCACCGTTCTCGCCGGCTGGACAACTAGCTGCTCCACTCCTCGTACACGCGGTCCCGTTCCTTCTGCCAGAAGGCCCGTTTGTCCTCGTTGGAAGCGCCGGGGGGGATAGAACCGTTGGCTTCCGCTAGGCCGTAGAAGCCGCTCCCCGGCATCTGGTTCGTCGACGACACCACCACCGCCGACAGCATTGGCCGTGCGCAACGGTGCTCGGTCTCGGTGACAAGGCCGAGCATGACGCCCACCATGCTGCCCATCAGGTTTCCGGCGGGTGGCAGTCCCATGATCTCGGCGATCTGGCCGTAGGTCACGGTTCGACGCTGCTCGGCGGCTTGGATCAGGAGAGCGTAGACCCGTGGATAGGCCTTGCTGCGTCGCCACTTGTCCTCTGCTGACTGGGGAGGTCGATTCGCGCCCATGGGGCCACCCATCTCCGTGGCGTTGTTGCCAGTCCCATCGATCGACTGTTCCCGGCATCCTACTATGGTCTTACGATTCTCGACGTAATCGCGATTCTGGCGAATTTCGAATCTAGCGGCATCCCACAGAGAGCACAACTGCCATGGAGGGTATGCTCCCCGAAGTGCATGCCCCCTCAGCTAATGGCAACCCACCGACAGTGCAGGCGAGTGCGCAGACCAGTGCTCCAAGGGCGACGCCGTCGTAGCCGTCCTGCCCGACGCTGCCTCCTCCCGCCCTAGCTTGGTGCCGGGAACAGCCACGCCATCGCGGCCAGGCTCTTGTCGACGTACGTCGCCTTTCCCGTCCCGAGGCCGTGAGCCAGGTCCTCGATGACGCTGCACCGGGCATAGAAGACGGCGCGCTCGCGGAGCATCGCCAGGTCGCTGATGTCGGAGTGGTAGCTGCCCAGGGCGGCGTCGAGGGCGGCGGGGCCGAGGTCGCGGTAGACGAGGCCGAGATCGTAGGCCGGGTCGACGATCGCGGCGTCGCTCCAGTCGATGACGCCGGTGACCGTCCACGTCTCCGGGTCGACGAGCACGTGTTCGATCCCGAGGTCGTTGTGGGAGAACGCCGGCGCGTACCCGTCGGCGGGTGGCGGGGCGCCGAGGAACGCCTCGACGGGCCGGCGATGCGCCACGGGAACATGCGCGGCGACCGACGGGTAGGTCTCCGCGGCCTCGCGTCGCCATTCGGCCAGCGGCTGGTCGTCCGTGTCGACCAGGTTGACCATCCGACCGACCGGAACGGCATGCAGCGCGGCGAGGACATCGCCGAGGGTGGCGGCGATCGACGCCCCGTGCGCGAGCCGCCCCCGCTGGGGCATGTCCAGCAGGGGCACGCCGGGGACCTTCGCGTAGGCCAGGCATCCCTGCTCCGGAATGACGAACCGCGGCTCGGGGACGGGGAGAGGGGCGATCCCCGCGACGGCGGCGAGGAGGCGGGCGTCGCGGTCCACGCTCGCTGCCCGACGCGCCGGGTCGGGCTCCTTGCTGCAGCGGACGATCAGCGCACCGTTGACCTCGTACGCGACGTGGTCCAGGCCCTCGCCGAGGAGCACGACGTTCGCGACCTGGTAGCCGGGCATCCCCGCCGCCACCAGGTCGCGGACGTCTCCGACGTGGTCCCGGCTCCGGCCGTCCATGCCACCCTCCTCAGGACCGCTGCGTCGCGGCGGGCCGCCGGACGACGAGGGCCGCCGGACGACGTGGACCGTCAGCGCCAGTCGAACTGCTTCTCGAGGAGCGCCTCGCTGACGTGCATCAGCAGCGGGGAGCCATGCGGGCAGACGGCCGGGGCGCTCGTCCGGCCCAGGTGCTCGACCAGCGCGCGCATCGCCGGGCGGGGGAGCGGGCGACCGCGGCGGACGGCGGAGCGGCAGGAGAGCCGGACCAGCAGCCGGTCGCGCCAGTCCTCGCCCTCGCCGGGCTCCTCGTCGGCGAGACCGACGAGCGTCTCCACGAACCCGCCGGACTCGCCCAGCCCGTCGAGCGCCGGGTCGCCCGTCCCGCTCGGGGCGGCCAGGACACCCGGCAGCGACGGCGCGGCACGGAGGAGGAAGGTGCGCCCCCCGAACGCCTCGACCTCGAAGCCGAGGGCGGTGATCTGGTCCAGCCGGCGGCCGAAGCGGGCGACCTGGGCCGGCGACAGCTCGAGCAGCAGCGGTTCCGGCAGGGCGACCGGCTCGGCCCGGGGGCGGCCCTCCGCGCCGTGGGCCGCGGCGAGCCGCTCGTAGAGGACCCGCTCGTGGGCGCGGTGCTGGTCGACCAGGAAGAGGCCGGCCTCGCCCTCCAGCAGCAGGAGCCGGTCGCGGACCTGCCCGACCAGCCGCAGCGGCGGCAGCCCGGGGGTGAGGATGGGGCCGTCGCCGTCGTAGGCGGCCCGCTCCTCGGCGAGCCCCGGCGCGAGGCCGAACCCCGGCAGCTCCAGTGCCGGCGGCAACCGGAGCGGCACCGGGCGCCGACCGAGCGTCGTTCGGACCGCCTCGCCAATCGCCGCGCCGACCGCGCGCTCGGCCAGGAGCCGGACCTCCAGCTTGGCGGGGTGGACGTTGATGTCGACCTGGTCGGGCGCGGTGGCGACGGCGAGGGCGAGCACCGGGTGGCGCCCCCGCGGCAGCACCGGACGGTAGGCAGCCTCGAGCTGGCCGAGCAGCCCGCGTGGCTGCGCCCAGCGGCCGTTGACCACGACGTGGACCTGGCCGCGCCCCGGCCGGGTGACCTCGGGACCGCTGACGACGCCCCACACCCGCGTCTCCCCGACCTCCAGCGGGCCGAGGGGCAGGAGGCTCTCGGCGACGGCGGGACCGTAGAGCTCGCCGATCACGGTGGCGAGGTCGCCGGACCCCCCCGTCTGGAAGCCCAATCGGCGGTCGACGAAGAACGCCAGCCGGGCCTCCGGGGCGGCGAGGGCCAGCCGGCGGACGGTCTGCCCGATCTGGGTGACCTCGGTCTGGGGACGGGCGGTCGCGGCGAGCCGGGCCGGCACGCGCTGGAAGAGGTGGCGGACGCTCACCGTCGTCCCCCGCGTCCGCGGCGCCGGCTCGTCGGCGACGACCGTCCCGTCGCGCAGCGTCAGGCGGTGGCCGACGCCGCCGTCGTCCACGGCGCTGACCAGCGTCAGCTCGGCAACCGCGGCGATGCTGGGCAGGGCCTCGCCGCGAAAGCCGAGGGTGCGGACCCCGTCGAGGCTCTCGGTGGCCGGGTCTGTGCCGCCGGGCGCGGTCTCGCCGCCCAGCTTGCTCGTGGCGTGGCGCTGGCAGGCCAGCCAGAGCTCGGCGGCGGGGATGCCGACGCCGTCGTCGCCGACCCGGATCAGGTCGAGGCCGCCGCCGCGGACGTCGACCCGGACGTGGCGGGCTCCAGCATCGAGCGCGTTCTCGACCAGTTCCTTGACGACCGACGCGGGGCGCTCGATGACCTCGCCGGCGGCGATGCGCGCGGACACCGCCGCGGGGAGGACGCGGATCGGGCGGTGGGCGGTGGGGGCGTCGGCCATCGCGGGGGCATCCCTGAGGGGGCGGCGGACTGTCTCGACCGTGACGGTCGAATCATCCCGCACTCGGCGCCCGGCGTGGTGCCGCGTTTGGGGGCACCGCGCTGCCCGGCCGGTGCCGCGGGGACCAGGCTCTTCCCCGCGCACCGCACGAGGGCGCCGCCGGCCGCGGCCGAAGGGGAGGCGCCGGTCTTCGGACGAGCACTACGGGGATAGACCCGAAGGGCCTGTCGGGGGAGCCAGTCCGGGCGGGGAGGGTCGGCTAGGGAGTCGGCAACCCGGGCCCGAACGGGGAGCAGGGCATACGGCGCCGGCTCCTCCGCGCTGTTGTCGCGGCGGGCCCTCAGTCGCCCTCGGCCTCGGCGATGCTGCCGCCGGGACCCTCGCCGAAGGCGAAGACCTCGTAGTTGGCGGTGTGGATCACGGTCGGGTATCGCTCTCGGTAGGCGTCGATGTCGGTAGGCGTCGATGTCGGCCTTGAAGTTTTTCCGTTCGGCCGGACCGATCACGACGTAGTCCACA
>CADCWG010000173.1 GCA_902806335.1 uncultured Thermomicrobiales bacterium
GCTGTACGCGGGCATCTCGTCGTACTCGCCGGAGATGACGGCACAGGCCGCCGCCGTGCTGGCCGACCTGGGCACGCCGCTGTTCATCCACCAGCCGTCCTACTCGATGCTCAACCGCTGGATCGAGACCGAGGGGCTGCTCGACGTCCTCGCCGACGTGGGCGCCGGCTGCATCGCCTTCTCCCCCCTCGCGCAGGGGATGCTCACCGACCGCTACCTGGCCGGGATCCCGGAGGGGTCACGGGCCAGCCAGGGGAAGTCGCTGTCGCCGGACCTGCTCACCGAGCAGTCCCTGGCACACGTGCGGGCGCTGGACGGGATGGCCCGCGAGCGCGGGCAGAGCCTGGCGCAGATGGCGCTGGCATGGGCGCTGCGCGACGAGCGGGTCACCACGGTGCTGATCGGGGCGAGCTCGGTGCGGCAGCTGGAGGACAACGTGGCGGCGCTGGAGCACCTGGAGTTCAGCGCCGAGGAGCTGGCCGCGATCGACCGGCACGCCGTGGACGCCGGCATCGACCTGTGGGCCGGGCCCCGCACCGCCTGAGCCGGCGGCGCGGGGGCCCGGGCCCGCGGCCCCGCCGACCGGGCCCCCGCGCCGCCTGAGGCGCCGAGACCCTTGGTCTCCGCGACGGTTCGGACGGGGGGAGCGGAGGCCGCACTCCCGTCCGGCCGTGCGCGCCACGCGACGCCGCCGAGCGTCGACCGCGGGGCGCGCACCGTTCGGCATGGCACCGGCGTAGTGTGCTGGTGGCCACTCGCCCCAGAGGGCTTCGCGTGTCCGCCCGTAGCCCATGCCAGCCATTCCGGCGGCTGGATGGTCGCCCTCGTCGCGGGCGGCAACCTGTCGAAGCGGCGCAACCAACCCGAGGGAGCGTGCTCACTGCCCGGCCGCACCCCGGGCCTCTGCCGTTTGGCAGCGGCCTCGCCGGTCCTGCCGAACAGAATATCCGACCTCTGGCAGAGGTCGGCCGTCTGCCCGGACCCGAGAATGAGTTCTGTCGTCGCCAACGTGAAACGTGTCCGCGGCGTCCGATGTCGCCTTGTGGCGACCTGGAGGGGAGGCAGACGAGCACAGGGCGTACGTGCAGCGCGGCGCATGCCGGTGCGCCGAGACGTCCGACAGATGGTCCCGCATGCGCGGGTTTCGCCGGGCCGCGGTTGACTCGCGGTGTCGGTCGACTGAGCGACGGCGACCTGTCCCCCGGGTCCGTTTGCAGGACAAGGGGAATGGCGTAACCGCCCGGCCAGGGTATGGCGAACCGGTGCCTGCCGGCCAGCCCTCGCTGTCGAGAGGTTCGTTGATGAGCCGAGGAGGGACGTTCACGGATGGATGCCGCGCTGCTTGCCGCCCGCCTGCTGCTCTCGGCCGTTTTCGCCGTGGCCGCCGTCGCCAAGCTGCTCGATCTGCCCGGTTCACGCCGGGCGGTGGCTGACTTCGGGGTGCCGAAGCGGCTGGTCGGCCCGGCCGGCCTCGCGCTGCCGATGGTCGAACTCGCGGTTGCCGGCCTGCTGGTTCCGTCGACGACGGCCTGGTGGGGCGCGATCGGGGCGCTCGTCCTGTTGCTCGCCTTCATCGGGGCAATCGGATGGAACCTGGCCCGCGGCCGGACGCCCGACTGCCATTGCTTCGGCCAGATCCACTCCGCCCCGGCTGGCCGACCGACGCTGGTCCGGAACGGCGTCATGGCCGCGATCGCCGCCTTCGTTGTCGCCGTCGGTTTCAGGGATGCCGGCGCGAGCCCGGTCGGCTGGCTCAACGACCTTTCCCGGGACGGCGCCGTCGGACTGGCGGCGGTAATCGTGGCCGTCGGGCTGCTCGCCACCCAGGGGTGGGTGCTGGCCCAGCTCGTTAGCCACCATGGTCGTCTGCTGCTTCGGCTCGACGCGCTCGAGGCGGCGCTCGCGGAGGGCCGGCCTATGACGGCCGCGTCAGACGCGGCCGTGCGGGAGCCGGCCGGCTTGCCGGTCGGGACGCAGGCGCCCAACTTCGCGTTGCCCAACCTCGCCGGTGAGACCGTATCGCTCGACGGCCTGCGCGCCGAAGGGAAGCCCGTCCTGCTGGTCTTCTCCGATCCCGGCTGCCGCCCGTGCGGCGCGCTCATGCCGGAAGTCGGACGGTGGCAGCGGGAACTCGGCGCCGCGATGACGATCGCGGTCGTCGCCAGCGGATCGGCCGAGACAAACCGGGCGAAGGCCGCCGAGCACGGCCTCGGGCTTGTCTTGCTACAGGCCGGGCGGGAGGTCTCCCTGGCCTACGCGGCGGGCGGGACACCGGCGGCTGTCCTCGTCCGGCCCGACGGCACGGTCGGCAGCCCGATCGCCGGTGGCGTCGACGCGGTCCGCACGCTCGTCGCCCGCGCCGCCGGCGTCTTTGGCCCTGCCACGGCGGGTGGCGCCCCGGCGCGCTCGGCGCCGGCGATGCCCGTCAGTCTGCCGATCGGTGCGCAGGCCCCGGTCGTCGCCCTGCCGGACCTCGACGGCGGCACGGTGGCGCTGTCCGACTCCGCCGGAGAGCCAACGGTCGTGCTTTTCTGGAACCCAGCCTGCGGCTTCTGCCGGCGCATGCTTGAGGGTTTGAGGGCATGGGAAGCCGCCGCACCCATCGGCGCGCCCCGGCTCCTCGTCGTCTCGACGGGTTCCGTCGAAGACAACCGGGCCATGGGCTTGAAATCCGAGGTCGTGCTCGACCAGGGCTTCTCCACGGGCAGGTCGTTCGGCGCCTCCGGTACCCCCTCCGCCGTGCTGGTTGACGCGGCGGGGAAGATCGCCTCGCAGGTCGTCTCGGGTGCAGAAGCGGTCGGTACGTTGCTCGCTCCCGTGCCCCAACAGCCGGTGTCGGCGGAACGCTCCGCCGCGCGGCAGGCGGCGCCCGTCCTGTGGATGCAACAAGCGCCCCGGCCGAGCTGACCTTGCGCTTGGCCGCCTGAGCCGGTTCACACTTGGGGAGGGGCGTCGCTTGGCGACGCCCCTCCCTCGCACGGCGGACTCACGGTCCTCTGCCGGTGCCCTCTTCGGGGCCACCGGTGGCGACGCCCTGTCCGCCATCGACAGCGCTCTGCCGGCCACCACCGTGACGTCATCGCCGGGTTGCACGACCCTGGCGGCACGGTCCTCGGTCACCGCTGGCGGGCCGGTACTCTATCCGCCGGCGAGGGCGTTCAGGACGATTCGTACCAGGTTGCGAGGAACGGGCACGGGACCTGCCTCGTCGAGATCAGTCTCGTGGCCCATGGCCCGTCTGGCGGCATGCTCCAGTCGGCAGGCCCCGACCGGCCGCCAACGACTGGCGCCGCGGTCGACCCGCGCCCCTCCCAAGGACCCGGTCCTCCTCGTGATCCACCGCTTCGCAGGGTGTACCTGGCGGTCAGACCTCGGCGCCGGTACCCCTGCCGACACCGGCCAGGCCACTCCGACGGCGCGGTCTACCGCTCCAATCGTCACTCGCACGACTTTGGCGAACTGTCGCGGCCGAGCTTCATCGCCGGACTCGCTTTCGCCCGATGCATGCACCGAATGCCGAGGTGGCTCCGGGCCTGCGACGTCGGGTGGTTCGACCACCTCGCGAAGGCGAGCAACGTCGTACTGCATGAGGGGACGGCGACGGTCCCGACCGAGTTCGCCCAGGACGCGCAGGGGCCCCAGGCGGGCAGCCACCGGTAGTTACGCGTGCACCTACAGCGATCCCTAAAGGCATACGTGAGGTCAGGACCCGCCGGGAAACGTGCCGAGGTCGTCACTTGCTTCTACGTCGCATCGTCGTTCACCCGGCCACGCCACCTTCTCAGCCCTCCCCGATTCGCTGGGCGGCGCCCCCCCCACGTTATGTTGACTCGTCGCGTCCTCCACCCGAAATCTCTGGTAAGCGTCGAGGGGCCAGTCCGGGTTAAGAGGGATTCTTCCGCGCCGGTCCTCCTCGAGTGTCACGGTGATCAGGAACTGCGGCCGCCCTCCCTCAGGCCGAAGTGCCGGTAGCGCAGCCCGGCGCCGGCCCCGTCTGCCGTCGCGAGCAGGATAGTAGAGTGGCGCCCGGTGTTCCCCACGACCTGTTCCCCATAACCGGGCACGCGAGGTTGCACGACAACTAGGGGTTCGCGCAACCCCCGGCCGAGACGCGTCGGATCGTCGACTTGGGCCAGTTCTCGGCGGGACGGAACAGGACCGAGCCCACGGCGACGGCCGCCAGGGCGAAGACGGCGACGACGAGCGGGATCTGGCGCATGGTCAGGTCTCCTTCTGACTGAGGTAACCACGGCGGGCCGACAGCGGTCTCACCGGGTTGCGCTACGCCGCTGCGGGGAACACCAGCCGCAGACACGCGGCGGCACGGTGCCCGTGCTCAACGGCTGCCGCCGCCTCACCGGCACCGGCGCCTGTCTCTTTAGCGATGGTCCGTCACTCCGACCTGGGCGCACATCGCCAGGACCGGGCAGGTCGAGCAGCGCGGACGGACCCCGGTGCAGACGTGCTTGCCGAAGGGCACCAGCAGGCGGTTGATCTCCACGTCGTGGCGGCGGGGCAGGACCCGCCCGAGCGCCACGGTCGTCTTCTCGGGCGTCGGCGCGCTCACGAAGCCCCACCGGTTGGTCACCCGGTGGACGTGGACGTCGACGGCGATCGCCCGTCCCGCGGGGACGCGGTCCCCGGCGCCTGCCGCTCCGCCCGCGAAGCGAACCGGGAGACCCTCACGCACGCAGGCGATCCCCAGCGCAAGGTTGGCGCACTTCACGCCGACG
>CADCWG010000174.1:0-4398 GCA_902806335.1 uncultured Thermomicrobiales bacterium
ACCCGCCGTGCCCGACGACGCGGAGCGGGCCCGATGCCGACGTCGCGGGGACGCCGGCGCGCGGCGGGGGCGGCGGCTCCGGGGCGGGGGCGAATGGCAGGGCGAGGTCAGCCGGAGCCACCGGCGCCGCCGGGACGCCGGCCGCCGCGAGCGCCGCGATGATTCCCTTCTCCTCGACCCGTACCCGCGCGCAGAGCACGCCTACCGTCGCCGTCACGCTGTTGTCGCTCCCCTGGGTCATTCGCTACGGGATGTGAGCTGTCAGCCGTCAGCCGTCAGGACTCTCGACGTTGGTCTCGCCATCTCCGGACCGGCAGGCCCTACTGCCCCCGCGCCGCCGTCCCCTCGCCACCGCCCACCACCTGCCAGAGCGCTGATGGCTGACGGCTGACGGCTGACGGCTGAGAGCTTCCGGCCCCCTCGTCCGTCCTACTCGCCCCAGTCCTCGCCTTCCTCGGGGGCCAGGCCGACCGTGACCGGGGCGACGCTGAGGACCTCGAGCTCGACGCCGCACTCCGGGCAGACGACGATCTCGCCGACCTCCACCGCACCCACTTCCAACTCCGCCCCGCACTCGGGGCACGCCACCGTCGTCGCCGTGGTCGACATGAGCCGTTCCTCCGTCTGATCCGACGCCCGCCCTCGCGGGCGGGCCGCTACGCGCCATCGGTACGAGCCCGTCAGCACATGGTCTGCAGCAACACCGCCTTCTGGAGGTGCAACCGATTCTCGGCTTGGTCGAAGATGGCGGATTGTGGCCCGTCGGCCACCGCCGCGTCGACCTCTTCTCCCCGGTGCATCGGCAGGCAGTGGAGGAAGACCGCCCCCGGGTTGGCCGCCGCCATCAGGGCCTCGGTCACCTTGTAGGGGGCCAGGGCAACCGCCCGGGCCGGCTCGTCGGCCTGCCCGAGGCTGACGTGGACGTCGGTGTAGACGGCGTTGGCGTCCTTGACGGCCGCCCACGGGTCGTCGGTGACTGTCACGGTCGCGCCGCCCGTCCCGGCCGGCCCGGCGCCGGACCGACCGGCCAGCCACCGGCCGTGGCTGACGATCTCGGCGGCGGGCTGGTCGACGGCGGGGCCGGCGACCGCGACGTGGACGCCCATCGCCGCGCCGGCGAGCAGCAGCGAGGCGGCCATGTTGTTGCTGCCGTCGCCGACGAAGGCCAGCTTGAGGCCGACGAGGCTGCCGAACCGCTCCTGGAGGGTGAGCAGGTCGCTGAGCGCCTGCATCGGGTGGGCGCGGTCGGAGAGCCCGTTGTAGACCGGCACCTCGGCCCCGGCGGCCAGCTCGACCAGGTCGGAATGGTGCTTAACCCGGGCGACGACGCCGTCGACGTAGCGGCCGAGCACGCGGGCGGTGTCGCCGATCGTCTCCCCGCGCTTGAGCTGGAGGTCGTTGGTGTTGAGGAAGATCGCCTGGCCGCCGAGCTGGGCCATCCCGGCCTCGAACGAGACCCGCGTCCGCGTGCTCGGGTGCTGGAAGATCATCCCCAGCGTCTTGCCCGGGAGGTAGGCGTGCGCCTCGCCGGCGCGGTGGAGCCGCTTCAGCCGCGCGGCGGTGTCGAGCACCTCGAGGATCTCGTCGGGCGTGAGGTCGGTATCGGCCAGCACGTCCCGGCCGCGCAGCCGGGCGGAGACGGTGAACGACGCCAGCCGCCGCACCGGCTGCCCCCCGAGCGAGACGATCCGGTCCGACGCGGGCGCGACGAGGTCGTCGTAGCTGGGCACGGCCGGCGGGACCGGGCGCAGCGCCGCGGGCGCGGCGAGCGGCGCCTCGGGGCCAGGCGACGGCGCGGCGGGGACGAACGGGGAACTGGAGACGTAGGCGGGCTCGGGCACGGGTGGCTCCCTTCGGGTGCGGCCGTCGGACGGACGCTGGGGCCGGACCACGCCACGGGATCCCCGGGCGAGGTCGGGTCCGAAGGGGCGGGAAGCGTCGGCTCCCGCGGTACCACCCTCCTTGCGCGGGTCGGGGGCTCCATCGCCGGCCGGACGCGGGCGCATGCCCGTTCCGGTCCCCCGCGCATCTCTCGGCTGTTGCTGGCGTGGGAGCCACCCACCCGGACCTACTTGGCGCGGTCGGCGCCGGGTCGCCCCGGGCGCGTCACGCCTTTCTTCGGCCGGCCGCTCGGGGGCGCGTTCCGGGTACCGCCGCCGTCCACCCTGGGCTCCCACCGCCCCCAGGTCGCTCGGGCCGCCGTGGCGGCCGTGGCGTCGGTGTCCCGTACTCCTCCCCGTCTCCGCGGGCGTTGCGGCGCGATCGGGTCGCGCCGCCGTCGTTGTCTGGTCGTCGTGGCAGCGAGCAACAACGGGTTGAACGGGCTGCAAGTGCGCTAACGGTGTCGCCGGGCGACCGTCAGCGCGTCGTACGCAGTCGACGCGCCAGCGGCCGCCGGCGCGGAGAGCGGGAGAGCAACTCCCGCTCCAGCCAGGGGGCGTGCTCCCCCGGCGCGGCGAGGACGGCGATCATCGCGCGACCCCCAGCGTGCTCACGTCCACCGCCCCGGCGAGCGGCCCGCCGGCGAGCGTGCGGTCGCGGCGCGCGGCCACCTTCTGACCCAGCCCGAAGAGCCGGATGAAGCCTTCGGCGTCCGCCTGCTGGTAGACGTCGTCGGCGCCGAATGTCGCCAGGCCCTCGTCGTAGAGGCCGTAGGGCGACCGGCGGCCGACGGCGATGCAGTTCCCCTTGAAGAGCTTGACCCGGACCTCGCCGGTGACCGGCGCCTGGGTCCGCTCGACGAAGGCGTCGAGCGCCTGCCGCAAGGGGCTGAACCAGAGGCCGTTGTAGACGAGGTCGGCGTAGGTCTGGGCGAGTTCGTCCTTGGCCCGCATCGTCAGCCTGTCGAGGGTCAGGTGCTCCAGCTCGCGGTGGGCGACCGAGAGGATGGTGCCGCCCGGGGTCTCGTAGACGCCCCGGCTCTTCATCCCGACCAGCCGGTTCTCGAGGAGGTCGACCCTGCCGACGCCGTGCTCCCCGCCGAGCGCATTGAGCGCCCCGACCAGGGCGACCGAGGCCATCGGCTCGCCGTCGAGCGCGACCGGCCAGCCCTCCTCGAAGCCGACGGTGACGTAGGCCGGGGTGTCGGGCGCCGCCTCCGGCGCCACCGAGAGGCCAAAGGCGTCAACCGGCGGCTCCTCCCAGGGATCCTCGAGCACGCCACCCTCGTGGGAGAGGTGCCAGAGGTTGCCGTCGAGCGAGTAGATCTTGGCGGTGGTCGCCGCGACCGGGACCCCGTGGGCCTCGGCGTAGGCGATCGCGTCCTCGCGGGAGCGGATGTCCCAGTGCCGCCAGGGGGCGATCACGGCGAGGTCGGGCGCGAGGGCCTGGTACGTCAACTCGAAGCGGACCTGATCGTTGCCCTTGCCCGTGCAGCCGTGGGCGAGGGCGTCGGCGCCCTCGAGCCGGGCCACCGCGACCTGGTGCTTGGCGATCAGCGGCCGGGCCATCGCGGTCCCGAGCAGGTACTTGCGCTCGTAGATCGCCCCGGCCCGCAGCGTCGGGAAGGCGTAGTCGCGGAGGAACTCGTCCCGCAGGTCGAGCACGTGGCAGGCGGCGGCGCCGCTCGCCAGCGCCTTGGCCTCGACCCCGGAGAGGTCGTCCGGCTGCCCGACGTCGGCGGCCACGCCGACGACCTCACACGCGGGGCCGTACTGCTCCTTCAGCCAGGGGATGATGCAGGAGGTGTCGAGCCCACCCGAGTACGCCAGGGCGACGCGACGCGGCGGCGCGCCGGGGATGGGGTCGTGGCTGGGTGCGTTGGAGGCGGTGTCCACGGGGGTGCTCCTGAGGGTGGCGACCGGCGGCTCGGGACCGCGCCCGCGGGGCGGGCGTAAAGGCGTCTAGACCGAACGGGGGGCTCCCGTTCGGCCGGTACGCGGCGGGCCGAGTCGCTTGGTCGGGTCCATCACGGAGCCGTCACCCCAGGTGCCGAAGAGACCGCGCGGGCGACGATTGTGCCTCGCGTCACAGGTCTGGTCGCGACCTTAGGAGATTCGCGGGCCCCCTGTCAAGCCCCGGCCCGCGGGGCTCGCCGCCGTGGCGGCCACCAGGCGGCCCGGTATCGCCGACGGGCGGCGCGGGAACGCCGTGTTCTCGCCGGGGCGCGCCACCCTCACGCGGCGCCGGGCGACGCTGCCGGATCGCGATTGCGCCGGTGGCCCGGCCGACGCTAGGGTGCGGACGACAGGGCCGCCCGCCCTGGTCCAGGCGGCCACGCCAACGCGAACCCGGCGCGATCACTGTCGACCCGGCGGCGCGCTGCTAGGCGGGCGCGACCTGTGCCGGCTCGCCCTCGACCGCGACCGGACGCTTCTTCGGGTCGGCGATCAGCCCCTGGCGGATGAAGATGTCCCGCACCGTGTCGGTCGGCTGGGCGCCGTTGCCGAGGAAGTGGCG
>CADCWG010000174.1:4408-4731 GCA_902806335.1 uncultured Thermomicrobiales bacterium
CCCCAACACGCCGCGCCGCCGCAGGGGGGAGGACACCGTGAGCCCGATCCGTCGCGACGGGGACGAGGGCACCAGCCTCGAGGCCTGGGACTCCTGGATCGACGCGGCGATCGTCGAGGCGCAGAACCGTGGCGAGTTCGACGACCTCCCCGGCGCGGGCAAGCCCCTCGTGATCGAGGAGAACCCGTTCGCCGCGGGGTGGGACACCGCCTTCGGCCTCCTCAAGAACGCGGGGATGGCGCCGTACTGGATCGAGCTCGACAAGGAGATCCGGGCCGAACTCGCGGCGCTCGCGGCGTCGCTGGAGCGGACGGCCGCGGCGC
>CADCWG010000175.1 GCA_902806335.1 uncultured Thermomicrobiales bacterium
CCGCCGGCCGGCGGGCCGGTGCCGCCACGGGCAGGGCCACCGTGCCGTGCCACTGCCGACCCTCTTTGGGGAACACCGTCCGGCGCCACTCGGCGCCACTCGGCGCCACTCGGCGCCACTCGGCGCCGCCGGGCGCCGCCGAGGGCCGCGACGATGGGGGATCGCCGGTGACGACGAAACCACACGAGGGGGACAGGCCGCACCCGAAGCGGCCGCGCAAGATCCTCGTCGTCAACGACACCCAGGAGATCCTCGACCTCTTCCGGGAGATCCTGGAGGAGGCGGGCTACGAGGTCTCCATCTATTCCTACGCCTTCCGCGACCTCGACGAGATCAAGAAGATCGCCCCGGACCTGATCATCCTCGACTACATCATCGGCGGCGAGGAATACGGCTGGCAGCTGCTGCAGAAGCTGAAGCTGGACCGGGAGACGGTCGGCACGCCCGTCATCGTCTGCACCGCCGCCGTCCGCCAGGTCCGGGAGATGGAAGGCCGTCTCCGCGAGAAGGGCGTCGGCGTGATCCTCAAGCCGTTCGACATCGACGACCTCCTCCTGGAGGTCGAGGCCTCCTTCGCGGCCCTCGACCGGAGCGCCCACGACGAGGCCGAAAAGGTTGCCGCCGGCGCGGCGGGTGGCACGACCGACCACGACTGATCTCGACCGTCACGGCCCGCGCCCGGCCGCCGGTGCCCCGAGCCGCCGGCTCCGGTCCCGGTCCCGGCTACCCGTCGAGCGGTGCCGCCGCGAGCCGAACCCGGCGCTGGCGGACACGGTCTCCCTCGCGCCCCCGGCACCTCCCCTGACCGGCCGATCGCCGCCCAAGGGGGCCGCCCGCCGAAGGGGGCCGTCCCAACACTCGCCACTTTGACCCAGGTCGGACGGAATCAGGCTGATCGGTGGTTTGGGCGCGCCGACGAGTTCCCCCGCCCGGGGCTAAGCCCCGAGGTCGGGGGCTCGGGGCTCAGCCGGCCCAAGTTGGCCGGGGATCCGCCGGGTGAAGGCGCAGGCGATCACCCGGACCTCGCATCAGGTCGGGTTGCGGGGGTCCATCGGGAACCCGGGCTCGGGGATCGTCGCGTCGGCCGGGGCCGCGTCGCCGGCGTCCGGCACCGGGTCGAACTCCGTCGGGCGGTCGTCCGACGCTGTCTCGGTGACGACCCGAACCGCCCCGGCGCCCACCGGCGCGGCCGCGGGCGGGAGGCCCCCGGCGTCCGGTGCCCCCGCGTCGGCGGGCCCCTCAACGGTGTCACCGTGCCCGGCGGGTGTCCCCACCTCGGTGAGCGGCGAAACCGGCGCGTCCGTGTGGTATGGCGGCGTCGGCTCGCCAGAGTCCGGCGCGCTCGCCGTCGCGCCGAGAGGAGCCGCCGAACCCGACGCGGGGTCCGACGTCACCGGCTGCGTCGCTTCGATGGACGGGACGACGTAGCTGTCGGTGTTGGTCCCGACCGCGTAGGTCTCCGCCTGCGAGCCGCCGGCGGCCGCGCGGGCGAAGGTGGTGGGGGCCGCGTCCGTCGGCGCCTGGCTCGGCGGCGCCGCGGTGATCGTGACCGGTTCGGCGGCGGTCGCCTCGGTGGCGGTCGCCTCGGTCGATGCCCGCGCGCTCGCCTCAGTAGGCGTGCCCGGGTCGGCGTCGGGCGCCTGGCCCGACTCTTCCTCGCTGCGGGCGATGCCGCGGTCGATCGCCGGGTCGCCGGTCGGTCCAGCCGGGGCGGGCGTGTCGGCGACCTCGGGACGCGGTGCGTCGCCCGGCTGGTCGTCGTGGTCGGCGTAGGGCGCGTCGGTGACCATACCGGTGTCCGGCGCGAAGCGGTCCCTCGCCGGCGGCTCGCTGCCATCCCCCTCCGCCGCCGCGACGGGCAGCGGGTCGGTCGGGGCGACCTCCCAGTCGCGGTCGAGCGCCTCGGCCTTGGTCACGCCGAGCCGGACCGTCTCGCCGTCGAAGTCGGCGATCGCGCTCGACGGGATGTAGTAGTCGGTCGGGAAGAAGAAGCCCTTCTCGACCACGATGTAGGAGCGGTGGACGGCGACGATCTGGCCGACCTTGGCGCCGTCGGACCCGAGCACGTCGGTGCCCTCCGGGAAGTCCCACCGCCCCGCCACGTCCGTCGTCTCGGCGCCCAACTCGGTCTCGACCATGCTCCCCGTCCCTCCGGCCGCGACCCGGCCACGGCCTGCGCTCGTCGCGGGCATGCTGCCCCGCTCGTCGATGACTTCGCCCGGTCGGTGCCGCACCGGCTGTGCCAGGCGGCAGGCGTCACGGTCTGGAACGGCGCGGCGCGGGGCGCCCCTCCGTGTTCCGCCGCGCCTACCAGGCGAGCCAGCCGCCGTCGATGGGCAGGACGACGCCGTGGAGGTAGGACGCGGCCGAGGAGCAGAGGAAGACGACCGCGCCCTGGACGTCCTCCGGCTCCCCCCAGCGGCCGGCCGGGATCCGCGCCAGCATCGCCGGCCCGCGGGCGGGGTCGGCGCGGACGGCGGCGGTCAGGTCGGTGGCGAGGTAGCCGGGGGCGATCGCGTTGACGTTGATCCCGAGCGGCGCCCACTCGTTGGCCAGCGCCCGC
The DNA here is from genome assembly GCA_902806335.1 of uncultured Thermomicrobiales bacterium. GTDB lineage: Bacteria > Chloroflexota > Chloroflexia > Thermomicrobiales > UBA6265 > CADCWG01. The sequence continues at coordinate 2,564 of CADCWG010000175.1, forward strand.
GTCAGCCCGGCGAGGCCGCTCTTGGCCGCCGCGTAGGCGGGAACCGTCGCGCCACCCTGGAAGGAGAGCAGCGAGCAGACGTTGACCACCCGCGCCGCCGCGTCGGCCGCGACCGCCCGCCGCGCCACCGCCTGGGCCAGGTAGAACGGCGCCGAGAGGTCGACCGCGAGCGTCTCCGCCCAGTCGGCCGCCGGGTAGTCGAGCGCCGGCGCCCGCCGGATCACCCCGGCGTTGTTGACCAGGATGCCGACCCGCCCCAGGGTCGCGGCGACCTCGTCGAGGATCGCCGCCGCGCCGTCGGGGTCGAGCGCGGCGAGGTCGTGGGTCAGCGGCACGGCCCGCCGGCCCCGGGCGGCCACGGCCGCGATCGTCTCGGCCGGGTCGAGGCGGTCGAGGACGGCGATGTCGGCCCCGGCCTCGGCCAGACCGAGGGCGACCGCGCGGCCGATCCCGCGGGCCCCGCCGGTGACGAGGGCGACCTCGCCGTCGAGTCGGAACCGATCGAGGATCATGGCGGTGAGGGCCCCCTCCCCCTGCCTCCTCCCCCGAGTTCGGGGGAGGGGCGTCTGGCGGCGCGTCGGTCGGAGGTGACACAAGCGCCGGGATGCGCCGGAGATCACGGTGCGGGGACCAGGCAGTGCGCAGGGCAGGGTATCAGAGCGCCTTGAGGGTGGGGCCGAGCTCGCGGGCGTAGAAGTCGCAGAACTCGGCCTGGTTCTGGCCGATCTGGACGAGCGCGACCTCGTCGAACCCGGCGTCGACGAACCGCTTGACCCCCTCGGCGATCCTGTCCGCGCTCGGCCCGCAGGGGACCATCTCGGCGATGTCCTCCTCGCGGACGACCTTGGTGAAGGCCGCGAAGTTGACCGGGTTCGGCAGCTCCGCCTGGATCTTCCAGCCGCCGACGGCCCAGCCGAACTGCTCCCGCGCCAGGGCCCGGCACCGCGCCTCGTCCGGCCCCCAGCAGACGGGGATCTGCCCGACCGCCGGCTTCCCACGGCCGCCCGCCTGATGGAACATCTCGATGATCTCGGGCTTGGGCTCGGTGGCGATCACCAGGTCGGCGTACTTGCCGGCAATGGCGCACGACTGCTTGCCGCTGACCGCGATCCCGATCGGCGCCGGGGTCTCCGGGCGGTCGAAGAGCTTCGCACCCTCGACCGCGAAGTGCTTGCCGTGGTAGGTCACGTAGCCGCCGCCGAAGAGCCGCTGGATGATCTCGACCGCCTCGGTGAGCATCTCGTGGCGGACGTCGACGGGCGGGTAGCCGCGGCCGACGACGTGCTCGTTGAGCTGCTCCCCGGCGCCGAGGCCGAGCCGGAAGCGGCCCTCGGCGAGGAGCGCCATCGTCGCCGCCTTCTGGGCGACGATCGCGGGGTGGTAGCGGATGATCGGCGCGGTGACGTAGGTCATCAGCGGGATCCGGACCGTCGCCTGCGCGGCCGCGCCGAGGATCGACCAGGCGTAGCCGGCGTGCCCCTGCTCCTCGAGCCAGGGGTGGTAGTGGTCGGAGATCACCGAGAAGTCGAACCCCGCCCGCTCCGCGTGGACGACATCCCGCACCAGGTCCCTGGGCGAGCGCTGCTCGCACATCATCGTGTAGCCGATCGCGACCACCGTCGCCCCTCCTGTCCGCCGACCGCGCCCGTGGTCCCCTTGGGGGACCGCCGCCGCGCTCCTCGCACCACGGGGGCCAGGGCCGGACCGGCGCGCGATCGGGCCGCGGCGTGGAGTTCCGGACAGGACACCCCGGGGCGTGACGCGTTCTGCCCGCCCGCTCCCGGACAGCCGTCAGCGACCTGCCGACCGCCCTCTAGGGTGGGGTTCCGACGGCCGCGTCACCCCGCGACGGGTTCCGACGGCCGCGTCACCCCGCGACGGGTTCCGCGGGGCGAGCCGCGCCGGACCCCAGGAAGTGGTCGCGCAGCTCGGCGAACCGGCCCAGCACGAGCAGGTGGCCCGGCCCGAGCGACCGGTCGATCGCCTGCGCCTCCGCCCCCCAGGTGGCGGGGTGCGGGACGTGGACCGCGTTGAGCCCGGCGGCCAGCGCGGGGTTGATGTCCGACCGCGGGGAGTTGCCGATGACCCAGGTCCGACTCGGGTCGAGGGCGAGGTCGGCGACCAGCGCGCGGTAGG
>CADCWG010000176.1 GCA_902806335.1 uncultured Thermomicrobiales bacterium
ACCGGGGCGGGCCTCGCCGAGCGAGCGACGCCCGTCGTCGAGCGGGTCCAGCCCGTCGCCGGCCGGGTGGTGGCGCCGGTCACCTCGGCGGCCGGCGCGGTGCGCCGCGACCCGGCGGTCGTCCGGCGCTCACGGGCGGGCCGGCTGATCCTGACCCTCGGGGTGGTAGGCGTCTTAAGTGGGATCTACCGCTGGCTGGGGCGGCGAGTTCTCGGCGTCGAAGCCAGGGCCCTCGGCCCGGAGCAGGTGCGACCGGCCCTGGTCATCCTCTGGGCGGCGTCTCTCGCCGCCAGCCTGGCCGTGACGCTCGCCCGCGCCCGCGGCGACGCCGACACGGCCGCCGGCCCGCAGACGTGGGCCGACGTGGCGGCGACAAATACGGCTCCCGCCGAGTCGCCCAACCAGGCGACGGACGAGTTTCCGACCATCACCCAGGGCTAGGCGCCGAACCGACGACCGCTCACCGGACGGCAGACGACGGGGCCGCTCGCCTGATAGCGAGCGGCCCCGTCGTCGTCGGGTCGCTCAGGCGACCTCGGCGGCGGACGGGGTCGCGGCGAACGCGGCCTGGGTCCCGCGGGCGGCGTCGAGGGTCGGCACGTCCGGCTTGGCGAGCTCGAACGCGGCCCAGAAGATCGCCTCGCCGAAGGTCGGATAGGAGTGGATGGACCCGGCGATCGCCGGCGCCGGTAGCCCGTAGCGCATCGCCAGCACCACCTCGGCCAGCATGTCGCCGGCGTGGGACGCCAGCGCGTGTCCCCCGAGCAGCCGGCCGGTGGCGTTGTCCGCCACCAGCTTGACGAGCCCGTCGGTCTCGCCACTGGTGATCGGCCGCGCCAGCTCGGCCATCTTCACCGTCGCGCACTTGACGTCGTACCCGGCCTCGCGGGCCTCCTGCTCCGTCAGCCCGACCCGGGCCAGCTCGGGATCGGTAAACGTCGTCCACGGCACGACACGCTCGGTCGCCTGGCGGGGCGGCAGCGCGCTCATCGCGTTGTGCTCCGCGATCCGGGCGTGGTAGTCGGCGTAGTGGGTGAACGGGAAGCGGTTGGTGCAGTCCCCGATCGCCCAGATCTGGGGGGCGGTGGTACGCAGCTGGTCGTCGACCTGGATGCCCTCGACGGCGTCGTAGGCGACCCCGGCCGCGTCCAGACCGAGCCCCGCGACCACCGGCGAGCGGCCGGCCGCGACCAGGATCTCCTCGGCCCGGCAGAACTCGACCGTGGTGCCGTCGGCGCGCTCGCCGGTGAGGCACTTCAGCCCGTCGACGAGCGCCGCCCGCTTGACCCGGACGCCGGTCAGGATGTTGACGCCCTCCCGCTCCAGCACACCCTGGAGGACTCCGGTCAGCTCGGCGTCTTCCCTCGGCAGCAGCCGATCGGCCTTGCCGAGGATCGTCACCTCGGTGCCGAAGCGGGCGAAGAGCTGGGCGAACTCGGTCGCGATCACGCCCCCGCCGACGATGGCCAGCGAGCGCGGCTGCCGGGGCAGCGCGACCGCCTCGACGTTGGTGATGAACCCGACCTCGGCCAGCCCGGCGACCGGCGGCACCCGCTCCTTGGCGCCGGTGGCCAGGATCACCTTATCGGCCGTGATGGTGGTCACCTCGCCGACGCTGCCCCGGGTCTCCGCCGGCGCGACCTCGATCGTCTTCGGCCCGACGAAGCGGGCGCTGCCCTTGTAGAGCGCGATCCCGCTGGCGCGGACGTTCCGGTCGCCGTCCCCGCCCCGGATGGTGTCGATCACCCCCGCGACGCGGGCCATCACGGCGTCCCAGTCGAGCCGGACGTCGCCGACGACCGTGCCGTGGCGGGCGGCGTGTCGGGTTTGGTGGAACACCTTGGCGGCGGTGACCATCGTCTTGGTCGGGTCGCAGCCGACGTTGAGGCAGGTCCCGCCGACCTTCCACCGCTCGATCAGGGCGACCCGCGCGCCCCGGCCGACCGCCTCGCCGGCGGCGGTACTGCCCGCACCCCCGGCCCCGATCACGACCAGGTCGTAGTGCTCGCCGCGGCCATTCGTCTCCACGCTGCTGCTCCTGCTCGGCCGCCCGGTCTCCCCGCAGCCCATGCCCCCGGCGACCGATGCGGCGGCCGGCTCGGTGCTCCACTGTCCACCACGCAGGCAGCCATTATCCGCTATCCGATCCTCGCGCCCGTGACGGCACGCGACGGCACGCGACACGGTGACGCGACGCCGAAGCCGGGGCGTCCGGCACCTCCCGCGCGGTGGACCCCGCGCCGGGAATCCAGTTGGTAAGCTACCGGCCGGCCGCGGGCGGCAACCCCCACGTTGGGGGGGCCGGCAGCGCCCGCCGCGGTCGGCCCCGACGGAGGGGCCGGCCCTCGACCGAGGAGGTCCGTGGATGCGCCGTCCCCACCACCGTGTCCCGTCGCCCGGCGCGGACGCCGGTCCAACGACCGCTCGCTTGGCCGGCGCGCTGCTCGCCCTGGTCGTCGTTATGGCGTCGCTGGCGCTGCCTCGCGCCGCCGCGGCCGGGCCGGCCGCGGCGCTCCCGCAGGCGGCACAGCTCGCCGGGTGCACGACGGGGTACCCCGACGAGACGGTCCAGATCATGGCCCCGGCCGGGCCCGGCGGCGGCTGGGACACCACCGCTCGTGAGATGCAGGCGACCCTCCAGACCGGCGTCGTCGACCAGAGCGTCGAGGTCTTCAACGTTCCGGGTGCCGGCGGCACGGTCGGCCTGTCGCAGCTGGTGAGCGACAACGAGGGCGACCCCTACACCCTGATGATGATGGGCCTCGTCATGGTCGGCGCGATCGCGTCGAACCAGTCGGCGGTGACCCTCGACCAGGTCACGCCGATCGCCCGCCTGACGACGGAGTACGAGGTCATCGTCGTCCCGGCCGACTCGCCGTACCAGACGCTCGGCGACCTGATCGCGGCCTTCCAGGCCGACCCGGGCGGGACGGTCTGGGCGGGCGGCTCGGCCGGCGGCACCGACCAGATCCTGGTCGGGCTGATCGCCCAGGCGGTCGGGGTCGACCCGGCCACGATCAACTACGCCCCCTACTCCGGCGGCGGCGAGGCGCTCGCCGCCATCCTCGGCGGCGAGGTCGCGGCCGGCGTCTCCGGCTACGGCGAGTTCCAGGCCCAGATCGAGAGCGGCGAGCTACGGGCCCTCGGGCTCTCGGCGGCGGCGCCCGCCGCCGGCACGCCGGTCGCCGGCGCGACCCCCGCCGCCGCCCTGCCGCCCGTGCCGACCCTCCAGGAGCAGGGCGTCAACGTCGAACTCGCCAACTGGCGCGGTCTCGTCGCACCGCCGGGGATCTCCCCCGAGGACCGCGCCTGCGTGATCGCGATGGTCGACGCGATGCGCCAGACCGAGGCCTGGAAGGGCGTCCTGGCCAAGTACGGCTGGCAGGACTTCTTCCTGGCCGGCGACGAGTACGGCGCCTTCCTCCAGGCCGAGCGCGACCGCGTCGTGCCGATCCTGCAGTCCCTGGGCCAGGCCTAGGGCACCGGTGGGGGGCGGGACCGGTCGAACCGGCCCCGTCCCCCGCCACCACCCGCACGGTCGAACCGGCCCGCACGGTTGGCCGCGCCGATGAGCGGGCCTCTCCGTGCGTTCGACCGCGCTCTCACCGGGTGCCCGGCCAAGGAAACCCGCCGCGTCCCCTTTTCGGGCATGCCCGGGGCTCGCGAGCGAGCGCCGTGGCCGCCTGGGCTCTGTCCGGGGCGCTCGCGCGGGCCGTCGGGTGGTGGGGGTAGCCACGGGGCGTGGGCGGCGCCCCATCTGGCGCTGTCGGGCGCCACCGACCGTCACGCCCGTCGCTCCGGTCGCACGAGGGACCCATGGCAGAGACCGCCGCGCCAGCGCGCGCCGACACCCCGCCGCCGGAGGCGCGGCCGTCCGAGGTGCCCGAGACCAACCCCCTCGCCCGCCTCGCCGAGCTGCTGCTGGCGGCGGGCGTCGTCGCGCTCGGGGCGGTGATGGCGTTGCAGACCGGCGACATCCGCGTCCCCCGGAGCGCGGCGACGGTCGGGCCGCGGGTGATCCCCTACGTCGTCGCCGGCGGGCTGATCGTGGCCGGGTGCTGGCTGGCGGTCGACGTCCTCCGCGGCCGGACGGGCGGCGCGGGCGAGGCCGGAGAAGACGTCGACCTCTCCCTGCCGGCCGACTGGCGCTGCGTCGGGACGATCGGCGTCGCGCTGCTGGCCTACCTGCTCCTGATCGAGCGGGCCGGCTTCGTGCTCGCCAGCGCGGCCCTCTTCGTCGGCGCCGCCTACGGGATGGGCAGCCGCCGCGTGCTCCGGGACGTCGCCCTCGGGCTCGTGCTGGCGACCCTGACCTACCTGATCTTCACCCGGGCCCTGGAGCTGCGGCTGCCCTCCGGGTGGCTCGGCGGGGTGGTCTGAGCCGTGGGCGCGTTTGGGGACCTGGTCGACGGCTTCGGGGTCGCCCTCACCCCGGAGAACCTGCTCTGGGCGCTGCTGGGGGTGTTCCTTGGCACGGCGGTCGGGGTCCTGCCGGGGATCGGTCCGGCCCTGACCGTGGCGCTGCTGCTGCCGGTGACGTACTCCCTGGAGCCGATCAGCGCCTTCATCATGTTCGCGGGCATCTACTACGGCGGCATGTACGGCGGCTCGACGACGTCGATCCTGCTCAACACCCCGGGCGAGTCGGCCTCGATCGTCACCTCTCC
>CADCWG010000177.1 GCA_902806335.1 uncultured Thermomicrobiales bacterium
GGCCGGCGAGAAGCCCAGCCCGTCGAGGAAGTCCCGCGTGGGCGCCTCGCCGAAGACCCGGTCCGGGCGGTCGGAGAAGTAGACCGTGCCGCCGGGGTGGCCCTCCAGCGTGAGGAGGTACGCCGCCCCGCCGCCCGGGGTGGGCGTCCCCTCGGCGGCGGGCGTGCCGGCGCCGGGGTTGGGCCGGAAGGACCCGCCGGCGAAGGTCTGCACGAAGAGGAACGCCCCGTCCTCGCCCAGGGTTCCGGCGGCCGGGGTGCCGCCGGCCGCGGGGGAGCCGGCGGGGGTGGCGTCCTGGGCGGCGGCGGCGAGGGCGAGGGCGGCGGGGGCTATCCTGACCAGGGTGGCCTAGCCCGCGCGTCTCATCGTCGCGATCTTCCGCGCGGCGCTCCCTCCAACCGCGGGCCAGCTGCGCCGCCCTCGACCCCGGCACCGTGCTCCGCGCCTTCACGGCTCGGCCTGCCGGCCCCCGTCGCGTCCTCCATCGGCCGCACCGCTCTGAACAGCGCCCAGAACGCGAGGTCGTACGCGCCGTCAAGCAGCCCCGAACCGCCGGCGGCCAGCCCAAGACCGACAACCGTGGGGGATGGCCGGCGAGGAGCGGGCCGGGCGCCACGTCGAGGCTGCGGGCGCGCTTAACACGCTGTCCACCGCCGGCCGGACCTGGGCGGGACCGCGCTCGCGCTCCGACGACGGGGACGGCTCCCGAGAGCGCCGTCCCCTCAGGCTCCAGTCCCTGACGGTGCTAGCAGCAGGCCACGTCCTGCGGTTCCCAGACCATGCACGACAGCCCACACTCGGCGGGGTACGCGTCGTTGCACTTCTGGATAAGGTCCGACCGGGAGATGCCGCCGCAGGGCAGGCAGCTCAAGACCAAATAGTTGAAGCAGTTGCCGTAGGGGCCGCCGGGGATCAACCCGACCGGCGAGGAGGGCAGCAACGCGGTGAAGCAGATGGCCGAGTCCGGGCAGTCGTCGATGAAGAGGCTTGCCTCCCCAAAACTCGCCGGCAGCTCGGCGTCCTGCTGCTGCGCGGCAAGGTGGACGAGCCCTTCGCCCGCGTACTCGCCGAGGACGTTGACGCCGTAGGTGACCGTCCCGCTCCCCGGCTCGTGGGCCGGTTCGACCAACTCCACCACCAGTACGTCCTCGGTGCCGTCCTCCGACCGGGTCACCACGGCGGCGTTGGGCGGGTTGCCCGGCTCGAAGCCGAGCCCGCCGGGGAACTGCTCGGTGGGCACGTCGCCGACGATGCGCTCGGGTCGGTCCGAGAAGTACACGGTGTTCCCGGAGTGCCCCTCCAGGGTCAAGAGATACTGAGCCCCCCCGCCCGGGGTCGGCCTCCCCCCGACGGCCGGGGTGCCGGCGCCAGGGTTGGCGGCAAACGTGCCTGAGGTCGCCGTCTGCACGAAGAGGAACGACGAATCCTGCCCGGCGGGGGCCGGGGTCGCGTCCTGGCCACGCGCCGGGCCGGCGGTCGCCGCCGACAGGCCGGCCAGGCCCAGCCCGGACGCCCGCAGGACGGCGCGCCGGGAGAGCCGGCTTGCTACGGCCTTGGACAAGGTGTCGAAGCGATGGTCGGCCACGGACAGTCCTTTCAGCGGGGCGATCCCCCATACGATCTCATCGACCACCGAGCCGTGATCGCGATGCGCGCCCCCTGCTGGCCGCCCGGAACAACCGCAACAGCCACCCGTCCCAACGAGATGTTCGGGGTAAGCCCTTCGCATCCCGTCCGTTTACGCAGGCCCGTCGCGTGGGGCGACCGCAATCTTCCGGCGATTCCCACGACCGTCTGACCCCGCCCACGCATCCGGTGCACCGAGATCACCGCGAAGGTCGGCGCGCCCAGCGGGTCCGGAAGGTTCAGGAGCAGCCGACGCTGCATGCCGCTCACCTGGTGGCGCCCGGACATTAGGCCGGCGGCCACCGCCCCGTCCTGGGTCCCAGCCGTGATGCGTCCTGGGCGAGGAACGGCGGACCGAACGACCGGTCGGGCGTGTCCCCGGAGTGGGGCGAGCGGTCGGAGAACGCGCCGTGGCCAGACCAGAGCTTGGCATCAGCGGCCGGGGAGATTCGTGGCGCCGCCACGGCCGTTGGCCGACGCGACCGCCGCTTGGGGCGCGGGCGCCGGCGGGGAGGCCGTGGCCGCGCGCGTGGGTTCGGCCCGCAGCAGGGCCAGGACCGCCGTGGCACCGGACGCCACCGGGGAGGCGATCCTGCCATCGGCGTCGATCCGGATCGCGGCCGGCGTGCCGCGTGCCCCGAACCGGTGACCGACGCCCACCCCAGGGTCGAGCACGACCGTCGAGCGGAAGCCGTGCGTCCGGGTCGCCTCGGCCGAGCCGGTCGAGACGACGACCAGCCGCGGCGAGACCGCCGTGCGTGCCGCCTCCCAAGCCCTGAGGTCTTCTTCCATGCGGCGGCAGTGGCCGCAACCCGGGCTCCAGAAGAGCAGCACCGTGTCCGCGCCGCGAACGTCGGCGAGGTCCGCGAGCCGACCATCGACCGTCCGCAGTTCGAGCGGCGGGACCACCTCACCGACCCGAAGCTGAGGCCCTGCGAAGGACGGGAGATCGGGATCGGGAACGGCGGGCGCTGGGCGAAGTTCCGGCGCGTCGGCGACTCGCGCCATCAGGTCCCGGATCTGCACCTCGCCGTAGGCGGGATCTCCGTCGCGGGTTCCGTCCGGCCGGACGATCACGGCGGCCGGCGCCTGCGTCACGCCGTAGGCCTCGACGGTCTCCATGTTCTGCTGTAGCAGAACGCGGGTGATCCCGTGCGGCTCCGCCTTGGCACGGTTGGCCTCGGGGGTCCCGGTGCTGATCAGCGCGATGGTGACCCGGTCGCCGAAGTCCCGCTGCCAGCCGCCCAGGTCCGGCAGCATCGCGTCACACGGGGTGCACCGCGGATCGGTGAAGATCAGGACGACCGGCAGGCGAGCGGCCCGGAGATCGGTCAACGCCACGTCTCGCCCGTCCAGGCCGCGGAGTCGGAAGTCCGGCGCGATCGGCGACGGCGTCGCGGCCACCTGGGGGGCGGGCGCCGCCGGGACCGTTCCGTGCTCCATCAGGCTGACGACCAGGGCCCGGATCGCTTCCACCCCGCCGGCGGCCGGGCCCGCGGTCGTGCCGTCGGTCCGCAGGACGACGGCGGACGGTGTCGCCATCATCCGGTAGGCCTCGCTGACCTCCGGGTTTGGCTGGATCAGCAGGTTCGTCAGCCCGTGCTCCTCGGCCTTGGCGGCGTTGAGCTCCCGGGAGCCCCGGCTGAGCACGGCGATCGTCAGGCGGCCGGCGAAGGCCCGCTCCCACCGGCGAACGTCGCGCATCACCTGGTTGCAGGGTCCGCATTGTGGGTCGGTGAAGAGCAGCAGGACTGGCGCTCCCGTCGCCCGTAGCGTGTCCAGCGACACAAGCGCGCCGTCCAGGTCGGGCAACGAGAAGTGCGGTGCGGGGGTCCCGGCGGGTAGCCCAAAAGGCGGCGGCGCGGCCTCGATCCCGGCCGCGGCCGTCGTCGCGGCGACCGGCGCCCCCGGTGCTCCGGTGGCTCCTGCCGCGATGGCCCGCTCGACGGCATCCATGCGGTCTAGCAACCGGCCGTTCTGGGCGACGAGTTTGACGACCGTCCCGGCGAGCAACGCCAGGAGGGCGAGCCCGACGGCTCCTCCGAGGACGAGGCCCGCCCCGGCGGGCGAGAGATCGGAGAGCCAGGCGACGGCGCTGGCCCCGGGGTCGCTCCACCCGGCCACGGCGACGAATGCCGCGGCAAGGCCCAAGCCCGCGTTCCGCGCTAGGGTCGGCCAGCCGGCCGGCGCCGAGTGGAGCTGCCCGAAGCAGTGGCAGTTGGGGCTCCGCCCGCGGACCAGGTTGAAGCCGATCGCGGCGATGAAGACGAGCAGGAGGGCCAGCGCGCCGAGCGCCCCTAGGCGGGCCGTCGCGGTCGGCACCAACGCGACCGCGACGACGAGCTCGGCGACGGGCAGGGCGACCCCGGTGGAGCGGACGGCTCGCGCCGGGACCCCAAAGTCGGCCACGGCGCGGCGCGAGCCGGGCAGGTCGAGCAGCTTGGCGGCGCCGGCCGTGGCGAAGACCGCGGCGAGCAGGAGGCGGGCGGCAAGCAGGACGAGATCCACGGGCATGGCTCCTGGCTTCGAATCGCTCCGCGGTCGCGATCGGCGGCACTTCGCGGGCGGCGCTCCTCGGTCCGCGCCAGAAGCGCCCGCGCACGCCGGCCGGGTGTGATTGCACAGGTACGTAAGGTCGCCGTAGTCGTGGCTGGGCGGCCCCACCCCCAGCCTAGCTCCGACTCGAGGCGGTGGACAGGGGGCTAGCCCCCGTCTCCTGGCGCTCCTAGGCCGCCGGGAAAGCGTCGGTGTGAGGGAGAGGGCGCCGCAACCCCGGGCCCGTCGGTCCCGGGCGGAGGGGCACTGCGGGGGGCAACGGGGGCAACCGCCGGTTGCCGCAGCGGCCGCCCCTGCGGTGCTTGGGTCGCCGGCGCAGCCGAAGTCCCCGCTCCCGGCCCCGAGGCAGGAGCGGGGCTAGCCGGCGTGGCACCCCTTGTCCGCGCACTCGCCGTACGTGGCGTTGCAGAGGTCGGTGTAGTAGTCGACGCTATTGCCGTTGCACGGCGAGCAGGCGGAGCTGCTCCACGACCAGCACATCCC
>CADCWG010000178.1 GCA_902806335.1 uncultured Thermomicrobiales bacterium
AGACCGGAGACCGGAGACCGGAGACCGGAGACCGGAGACCGGAGACCGGAGACCGGAGACCGGAGACCGGAGACCGGAGACCGGAGACCGGAGACCGGAGACCGGCCACAACCGAGTGCCGGTCCGCGGGAGGGGCACGCCGCACCCCCTGGCACCCCGTGCCTCTCGGCGCGCGACGGACGGCAGACCGGGTCCCCTCCCGGTGATCCAGGTCCCGGTGCCTCGCGCTCGCGCCACCCCGGAGCGGCACCCCGCCCATGCTCGACCCGCTCGCCACCCGCCCGCTCGACGACGACTTCACCAGCGCCCGGCGGCGAGCGTTCGTGCGCGACGCCCTGGCGGCCCTCGGCGGCCGGCCCAACGACCTCGTCCCCTACCCCGAGGTGCGCCGCCGCGTCTCCCCGGAGGGGGAGACCGACCGCGGCCAGCAGCCCGTCCCACTCGACAGGATCGCGGGCAGCACGGACCGCAACCGCGACTTCGACCGCGAGTTCATGCCCCGCCGCCGCAGCCCCGCGGCGCGGTGGCGGAGCATCGACCGCGCCGACAACGAAGGCAGGGACCTGCCTCCCGTCGCTCTCTACAGGGTCGGCGACGTCTACGTCGTGCGCGATGGCCACCACCGCGTCTCGGTGGCGCGCGACCGCGGCGAGGAGTTGATCGACGCCGAGGTCACCGACGTCCACCTCCGTGCCCCGCTGCGGCCCTCGATGACGCTCGGGGAACTGCTGCTCCAGACCGAGTACGCCGAGTTCCTCCGCCGCACCGACCTCGACCGGCTGCGCCCCGACCACGGCCCGCGGCCCACCGACCTGGGCGCCTACGACGAGATCTGGGGTCACATCCAGGCGCACCGCCGCTGGCTGGGGGACGAGTTCGAGGGGCGGCCGGTCGGCCTTGAGGAGGCGGTCGCCCGCTGGTACGACCGCGTCTACGGCCCCATCGTCCGCCTGGCGCGTGAGTGGGGCATCCGCCGGCGCTTCCCGGGCCGCACCGAGGCCGACCTCTACCTCTGGCTGATGCGGCACGGCGACGAGCTCTACGACCGGTACCGCCGCACCCGGGAGCCGTACGCCTCGGCCGCCGAGCACGTCGCGGCGATGCGGTCTCGCCTGGGCCCACGGGCGGGGTTGGCGGCCGGCGTCGGGTGCCTGCGCCGGCCCCGAGGCACCCGCCCGCGCCCGAGGGGACGCGCCCCACCCGGCGAGCGCGGCGATCCGCCTATCCGACCGGCCGGACCGACGAGCCCACGCCCTGAGCGACGGGCCGCCAGCAGCATCGCGCCCAAAGGGGCCTCAATCCCTCGGCACGGGCGGCGGACGCCGGCAGCCACCTGGCCGTGGTGGACAGACTGGGGGCCAAGCGCGGCTTCGCCCTGTTGCCGCGGCGCCGGGCGGTCGCGCGAGGCATCGACCGGAGGGCGCGCTCGACCGCCCGGCGCGGGATCACGGACGCCTGCCCGCGACGGCGGCGGGATTGCCCTCCGTCGGCGTCGCCTGCCCGACGCTCCACCGTGTCGTCTCGCTCCTGCCCCCGGCCAGGAACCGAACGGGCCCTAGGGCAGCACGTCGGCGATCGCGACGGGGCCGCCGGTCGCCGCCGACCGCTCGCCGGCGTGGAGCACGGCTAGGATCTCGAGCGTCTCGGCCCGACCGACCGGCGCCACGCCCGTCTCGGCCATCGCCAGCACCGCCGCCATCGTCCCCCGGTAGAACCCCCGGTGGTCGGTGACCTCCGCCTGCGCCCAGCCGTCGCGGCCGTAGGCGGCGAGGTGGAAGACGTAGGCGGCGTCGCGCAGGGTCTCGACCACGAGCGACGGCCGGCCGTCGTAGCCGATCACCGCCACGTCGCGCTCGGCGAAGGCATGGCGGTGGACCCAGCGCGCGCCGGTGCCGATCACCGTCTGGGCCATCTCGACCGCGTGGACGCCGTAGTAGAACCAGTCGCCCGGGCCGACGGAAACGACCGAGCTGAGCGGCCCCAGGCCCGCGGCCTGGTCGCGCAGCGTCGCCACCTCGGCCGCGAAGCGCAGCGCCGACGCGCTCATCAGCGGCGCGCCGTGCCGCTCGGCGAGGTCGAAGAGCGCGACCGCCTCCGCCAGGTCACGGGTCATCGGCTTGTCGACGAACGTCGGCAGCCCGGCCTCGAGGAACGGCCGCGCCAGGTCGGCGTGCGACGCCCCGCCGCCGGTATCGTCCACGACCAGGACCGCGTCGATCGCGCCGAGCATCCGCGTCGGCTCGGCGGCGATCGCCGGGATCCGATGCGCGGTGGCGAGCGCCGCGGTCTCGGCGGTCGAGCCGCCCCAGACCGCCGCGACCCGGCCGCCCTCGAGCTCCGGCGGGCCGCCGTCGCGGCCGTTGAAGATCCCGGCGAAGACGCCGGCGTGGCTGGTGTTGACCCCGACCAGACCGAAGCGGATCACGCGCGTGTCCCCCACCTGTGACAGACGGCGGGCACCGGTGGGCGGATGGCGAGCGGCGCCTGTCCGGAACCGGGGCCGACGTGGCGGGCATCATCGGGGAGAGGACACGGGTTGTCCACCGCGGGCGACCCCGATCGTTGCCCCCTGATGCGCTCGGTGTCGGGCGGGTGACGACCGCCCGTGGGATACTCCGGCCCCGCGTCGTCCTGGCCTGGACTTCGGGTGCTCGCACGGGGAACTGGCGGGTCGGTCGTTCCGTGCCCGGCCGGGGCCGAGCCTCGAGGTCAAAGGCTCAGGGACCAAGCCGGCCGGAGCAGGCCGCGGACCCGCCGGGCGAGGCGCCGCCAAGCACCCAGATTCCGGGTACGCACCACCCATCGCGCCGGAGGATCGCCCCAGTGGCCGACCGCCTCGCCGCCTCGACCAACTGCTACCACGGCTCGACGCTGGAGGAGGCGCTCGCCGGGATCGCCGCCGCCGGCCTCTCGGGTGTCGAGTTGTCGTCCGTCCCCGGCTGGACCGAGCACGTCCCCCGCGACGCCTCCGCGGCCGACCTCGACCGCGTCCGCGGCCTCCTCGCCGAACACGGTCTCGCCCCCGTCAGCCTCAGCGGCCACTCGGACCTGGTCTCCGACGAGGGCGTGGCCGAGTTCCGCAGGGCGCTGCGCCTCTGCCGCGAGTTGGGCATCCCGCTCGTGACCACCAGCACCGGCGGCCACGCCGATACCTCGGCCGGCGACGTGGAGGCGCAGCGGGAGCGCTTCCTGGCCCGGATCGGCCCCCTCGCCGACGAGGCGGCGACCGACGGGATCGGGATCTGCCTCGAGACCCACGGCGGCCTGCTCGCGACCGGCGCGATGGCCGCCGACCTGGTCCGCCGGATCGGCCGCCCGAACGTCGGGATCAACTACGACCCGGGCAACGTGATCTTCTACGGCGACACCCGCCCGGAGGACGACATCACTGCCGCGGCGCCGCTGGTGACCCACGTCCACGTCAAGGACCAGATCGGCGGCGCCGGGGTCTGGCACTTCCCCGAGGTCGGCACCGGCGAGGTCGACTTCGCCGCCATCTTCGCCGCCCTCGACGCCGTCGGCTTCGCCGGCCCCTGCTCGATCGAACTCGAGTTCCAGGGCGAGCCCTGGCCACCGCGCGAGGAGATCGACCGCGCCCTGGTCGCCTCCGTGGCGCACGTCAGGCGGTTCGTCGACTAGCACGACCGGAGGTCGGGCGACCGGCCGTCGCTCCCGGATGGGTCTTCTCCGCCTTCGCGCGGGCCGGGTCCCTGCGGTTCGGCGGGGCCCGGCGAGTTCGGCGAACTCGGCCGTGCCCCGTACTGCGGATCCGGGTGATCGCTGGCGCATCGTCCAGCGGGCTCGCTGCCGGCTGGAGCCGGCTTGTTTGCTGAGCCTTTGACCTCGGGGCTGGCCCCTGGCGGCCCCGGCCGTCGCCGCGCCGCCGAGACCACCGCCGATCATCCGCATTAACTATGGGCGTCACGGCCGGCATGGGCGGCTGGGCCAAGCAGGGGCGACGGCGCGGCGCTGCCCCGGGACCCGAGACCGATGACGCGCTCACCAAGCGTCCGTGCCACCAGTCCTCCCGGAGGGCGGAGCTGCCCGCATACGGGACCGAAGCGTTCCCCGCAGGAGGTCCGGCTGGAGTGGCTCATCCACGGGGCGCGGGGCCCTGCCGGCGACTCTAACGAACCCCTAATGTCGCCGCTCCCGATCCCTACGCGGCTCTAACGTCCCCAACGGTAGGCTGACCATCGTCCCCGTCAGCAGGGCGAGCCTCGGCGCGAGGGGCGCACGGCCCCCGGCCGGTCGGGCGGCGCGGAAGCGTGGATGGGAGATCGCGCATGGTTGTTCCCGATCGCCCCGCTCGGTCACTCCCGCCCGCGGCCGTGCGCCGCGACGTGTCGGCTCGCCGTCGCGTCCAGTCCCCGCACGTCGCTCCCCTCTACCGTGAGGACGCTGTCGCCATGGACCGTGAGGACGACGCCGCCATGCCCAGGAGCCCCAGGCGGCACCCGTTTCCCGGCGCCGCCGAACCGCGGGAGCGGCCCGTCACGGCGGGCACCCGTCGCCCGCCGCAGGCAGAGACCGGCGGCGCCACGGCCGGCGCCGCGGTCGACGCCCCGGGGCAGGCCGGAACCTCGCCCGGCGGTGC
>CADCWG010000179.1 GCA_902806335.1 uncultured Thermomicrobiales bacterium
CCGCCAAGAGCCGGACGTAGACGATCTTCTCCCCGGACGGCCGGCGCGCGATCTTGAAGACCGTGCCGTGGACGGGCGCGTCGCTCGCCGCGTCGGCCGGAGGGAGCCACTCCTCCACCCCGACGAGGAGTTCGGGGACGCCGACGCCGGTGATCGCCGACCCGAAGAAGACCGGGACGACGGCACCCGCCGCGACCTGCGCCCGGAGTTCCGCCGCGAGGAAGGCGGCGCTCGGGGCGCCGCCGGTGCGATCGAACTCCGCGATCACCCCTTCGCTCGACTCGGCGAGGAGGTCGACCAGCGGCCCTCGCCAGGCCGGGTCGTCGCGGTCCAACGGCACGACGCCCGCGGTCCGGACGCCGATCCCGATCGCGGCGTTCATCGCCACGACGCGGAGCTTGAGCGTGCCCCGGATGTCCGCGAGCAGCGCGTCGCCGCGGGCGCCGAGCCGATCGACCTTGTTGACGAAGAGGAGCATCGGGAGACCGGCGGCGCGGACCGCCCGCGCCAGGCGACGGGTCTGGGGCTGCACCCCTTCGACGGCCGAGACCACCAGCGCGACGCCGTCGAGCACGCGCAGCGACCGCTCGACCTCGGCGACGAAGTCGGCGTGCCCGGGGGTATCGATCAGGTTGACCTGGAGTCCGTTCAGCTGGAACGAGACGACCGCGGACCGGATCGAGATGCCGCGGGCCCGCTCCAGCTCCATCGTGTCGGTCTGCGTCGTGCCCTTGTCGACGCTGCCGACCGACGGGATGACACCGGTCTCGAAGAGGATGCGCTCGGTGAGGGTGGTCTTACCGGCGTCTACATGCGCCAGGATCCCGAGGTTGATGATCGCCATGCGACACGCCTTCGTCGAAGAGGCATCCGACCGCTGGACTCTTCAACGACTGCCGCATGGGATCCCCTCCGGCATTGCGCGCATGGGTCGACGTCAGGTGGCCAGGCACGGAAAGCGCCGGCCAGCGACCAGCCGCTCATCCCCAACCACGAGACCGTACCGCAGGGTAGCAGAACGACACGCGACCCGAGCAGGAGACCCTGGTAGGACCGTGCCGACGTGAGCAGATGGCCCTGGCAGGCCCGTGCCAACCCGGCCAACGAGCCCGCGTCTGGCGGTCATGGCATCACGGGCAGCGCGGACCGTGCGGAGCGGGCCCACCGGTGACGTCGTTTCATGTTCCCACCCGGACGTCTGCCGAGCACGGCGCTAGACGGGCTCGACCGGTCGTCCGGAGCTGGGATCAGTCGCAGAAGAGCTCGGCGAGGTCCACCACGACGCCCGGCAGCGCCGCCGGGCGGACGGTGTCGGCCGGACCGTGGGCCGCCCCGGCGTAGGGCCGGCAGCACCACGGCACCACCCGGTAGGGGCGCACGGCCGTGCGCCCCGCTCCCGACCCCGCCGTCCCGCGTCGACCCGTACCGGCGCCGGAATCGGCCGCCCGTCGGCCGTCCCTACTCCGCCGCGATCGCCTCGTCCTCGCCGCCGGAGCGGGCGAGGGCAAAGTACTTCGCGTCCGGGTGGGGGATCACGATCGCCGCCGTCGTCTGCTCCGGTTCGAACTGGAAGCCCTCGGTCACCCGGACCCCGATCCCGCCGACCTCGAGCAGGCGGTCGACCAGAACGTGCTGCTCCAGGTCCGGGCAGCTCGGGTAGCCCCACGAGTAGCGCTTGCCCGTCTCCGGCCCGATCCCCAGCTCGCCGCGCACCTTCTGGTGCAGCCACTCGGCGAGGCCCTCGGCCGTCTGCACGCTCAGGCCGTGGGCGTAGTAGCTCGCCGCGTACTCCCCCGCCGCCTGGAGGGCGTCGGTGTGCGCCGTCGCCTCCGCCCCGCAGGTCACGATCTGGAACGCCACCACGTCCCGCTTCCCGGCCTCCAGCGGCAGGAAGTAGTCGGCCAGGCAGAGCCGCTCCCGCCGCGGCTGGCGCGGGAACGGGAAGCGGACCACCTCCCGCGCCGGGTCCGCGGGGTCGAAGACGACCAGGTCGTTGCCGTCGGCGTTGGCCGGGAAGTAGCCGTAGCGGACCCGCGGCCGGATCCAGCCGTCCCGGATCGCCTCCGCCTGCATCGCCCGCAGCCGCGGCCCGAACTCGTCGCGCTGCAGCGTCTCCCAGGCCTCGTCCTTGACCCCCTTGCCGCCCCAGTGGAGGCGGAACAGCGTCTTCAGGTCGAGGTGCGGCCAGACGTCGGTGAGGTCGATCCCGTCCAGCTCCCGCACGCCCCAGAAGGGCGGCGTCGGCGGCTCGACCCGGCGCACCGTCACCCCGTCGGTCCGCGTCGCCTCCTCCGGGACGCTGAAGGCCTGCCGCCCCGGCCGCCCGGCCGCCCGGGTCGCCGTCGCCACGGTCTGCTCGACCAGCTCCTCGCGCGCCTCGGGCACGACGAGCTTGTCCATCAGGCTCAGCCCCTCGAAGGCGTCCTTCGCGTAGAAGACGCCCGGCTCGTAGGGCACGCCCTCCTCGACGAAGAGCGTCCGCTGGGCGTAGGCCCGGTTGATCGCCGCCCCGCCGATGATCACCGGGAAGCGGTGCCCGGCGTGGTGCAGCTCCTTCACGCAGAGCGGCATCTGCTTCGAGGTCGAGACCAGCAGCGCCGAGAGCCCGATCGCCGTCGCCCCGACCTCGACCGCCTTGTCGATGATCTTCCCGATCGGCACCTGCTTGCCGAGGTCGTGGACGGTGTAGCCGTTGTTGGTCAGGATCGTGTTGACCAGGTTCTTGCCGATGTCGTGGACGTCCCCGAAGACGGTCGCCAGCACGACCGTGCCCTTGGTCGTCCCCTCCGCCTTCTCGAGGTAGGTCTCCAGCCGGGCGACGGCCTTCTTCATCGCCTCGGCCGACTGGAGGACGAAGGGCAGGATCAGCTCGCCGGCGCCGAACTTGTCGCCGACCTCCTTCATCGCGGGCAGGAGGACGTTGTTGAGCACCTCGACCGCGTCGCCGGAGTCGGCGACCGCGAGGTCGACCTGCTCTTCGATCCCCTCCTTCTTGCGGTGCAGGATCTGGTAGTGGAGCCGCTCGCGCGGGTCCATCCCCTCCATCGGGTCGGGCCCACCCGTGTTCTCCTCGGTCCGCCCCTCGAAGTGCTCGATCAGCCGCGCCAGGGCGTCCGGGCGCCGGGCGAGGACCAGGTCCTCGGCGAGCTCGCGCTCCTCGGCCGGGATCTCCCCCAGCGGCACGACGTGCGACGGGTGGATGATCGCCAGGTCGAGCCCGGCCTTGACGGCGTGGTTGAGGAAGACCGCGTTGACCGCCCGCCGGGCGACCGGGTTGACGCCGAACGAGACGTTCGAGACGCCGAGGATGGTCAGCACCCCCGGCAGCTCCGCCTCGATCCGGCGGATGCCCTCGATCGTCTCCACCGCCGAGCGGGTGAACTCGGGGTCGCCGGTGGTCAGGGGGAAGGTCAGCGCGTCGAAGATCAGGTCGCCCGGCGCCAGCCCGTACTCGCCGACGACGATCTCGTGGATGGCCTTCGCGACCTCGACCTTGCGCTCGGCCGTCTTGGCCATCCCGACCTCGTCGATGGTCAGCGCCACCACCGCCGCGCCGTGCGCCTTGACCAGCGGCATCACCGCCTCGATCTTGCCCCGCCCGTTCTCCATGTTGATCGAGTTGACGATCGCCCGGCCCGGGTACTGCTCGAGCGCGGCCTCGATCGCGCCAGCCTCGGTGCTGTCGAGCACCAGCGGCGACTCGACGTTGAGCGCCAGCTTCTTGGTCAGCCGGCGCAGCGTCTCCCGCTCCTCGTCGTCGGTCCGCTCGGTGAGGGCGACGCAGACGTCGAGGGTGTGCGCCCCCTCGTCCATCTGGCCCCGGGCGACGGTGAGCAGGCCGTCGTAGTCGTCGGCGAGCACCAGCCGCTTGACCTTGCGCGAGCCGAGGGTGTTGACCCGCTCGCCGACGATCATCGGCGCCGGCTCCTGCTGGAGGGGCACCGCGCGGAGCATGCTGGCCACCACCGGCAGCGGGGCGCTCGGCCGCGGCGGCAAGGACCGCGTCGGCCGGGTCTCGATCTGCCGCACCAGCGCCTGGAGGTGCTCGGGGGTGGTGCCGCAGCAGCCGCCGACGAGCCCGACTCCGAACTCCTCGACCATCTGCCGCAGCGCCAGCGCCATCGGCTCCGGCTCGAGGGGGTAGACGGCCTGGCCGCCGACGTTGAGCGGCAGACCGGCGTTGGGGATGATCGCGACCGGCTTGGTGCTGTGCTCGCCGAGGTAGCGGGCGGGCTCGCGCATGTGCTCGGGGCCGGTCGAGCAGTTGAGCCCGACGACGTCGACCGGCAGCGCCTCGAGGATCGCCAGCGCGGCGGCGATGTCGGTGCCGAGCAGCATCCTGCCGGAGGTGTCGAGGGTCACCTGGGCCTGGATCGGCAGCGCGATCCCGCTCTCCGCGCGCACCCGCATCGCCGCGAAGACGGCCGCCTTGAGCTCGAGGATGTCCTGGGTCGTCTCGATCAGGAGGACGTCGGCGCCGCCGTCGCTGAGGCCGCGGATCTGGTCGAGGAAGAGGGCGACCACCTCGCCGAAGCGGGCGTTGCCCAGCATCGGGTCCTCGGAGGCCGGCAGGAGGCCAGTGGGGCCGATCGAGC
>CADCWG010000180.1 GCA_902806335.1 uncultured Thermomicrobiales bacterium
CGACGGTTTCAGGAGGATGGGGTTCATCGCGGCCTCGGACTCGATCTTTGCCGCGGCGGCTTGCATGGCCTGGGCGCGCCCGATCTCAGCCCCCTCCCGCGTGACAAACGAGTTGAGCGCCATGTTCTGCGCCTTGAACGGCGCGACCTTTATCCCCTCGCGCGCGAGCCAGCGGCAGAGGCCGGCCACGACCACGCTCTTGCCGGCGTCGGAGTGGGTGCCGGCGACTAGCAGGGCGCCTTTCAAGCCGTCCCACCCCTCCGGTTCGCCCGTTCGCACAGGAGGCCGAAGAGCGCGCCGAGACCGGCCCAGAAGACGAGCTGCGTCCCGAACGACGAGAGGCGGAAACCCCACAGCAACCCGGACGGGAAGCCCTCGGTTGGGGCCGCCGGCGGCAGCGTCGAGAACAGGACCGAGACCACGAGCAGCAGCCCGGCGGCGACGATCCCGGCGGCGCGGAGCTGCCCGGCGAGGTCGCGACCGGTTCGCCCGCTGACCCCGGCGGCGGCGACCGCGGCCGCGGCCGCCGTGGCCGCGACGCCGAGGAGGGCCGCGACGAAGAGCGCCCGCTTGGCGAGGCTGCCGTAGGTCTCGGTTGCGGCGGCGAAGACGTCGAGCGGGGTCAGGCGGGCGACGGCCGCGACGACGATCTCGGGGAAGGCGGGCGCATCGCTGCCGGCGGCCGTGCGCCAGAGAAGCTGCGCGCCAAGCATCACCAGCGCCGCCAGGAACCCGGCCTGGCCGGCCCGCGCCGTCTCTCCCGCCGATGGCGCCATGGCGTCCCCCATCCCACCCGGCCGACCCGTCGGGCGCTGCTTGGCTGCTTATGTCGATGCCGCTCGCCGCGATGGTACCCCAGCACGCCGGGCGAGGGCGCCACGGGCACTACCACGGCGCCCCCAGGTCGGCCACCTGTCGCCGCTCGTCGGTCGGCGAAACCCGCGGCGCGTGGACAGACCGGACTGCGGCGCGTGCCGTCCTGCCCAGGCATCCGTCGAGGCGCCGCGGCCCCTGTCGCCCCTGGTCGGATCGATGGTACGGATTCCGGCTGGACGGTGGTGGCATCGGGGGGCGTCCGCGGCCGGGCCCGCCCGGGGCCGCGCCCTGAGATCAGAGGCTCCGGCACGAAGCCGGCTCAGGCTGGCCGTGGACCGGCCTGACGAAGACCGGGTGGACACCCGGATCCCGTACCACCCGGTTTCCGCAGGCGATGAGCCGGGGGGCCGCGTCGGTTCGTCCCGTCAGGGTTGGGTCGTCTCCGCCTGGCGTCGGAAGCCGCCGGCGAGGGTGCGCACCAGCCGCCGAAAACTCTCGTCGCGGTCGAGCGCGATCCGAAACTCCCCCGCCCCCTCGAGGGCCACGAAGCCGTGGAGGGCGGCGCGGAGGACGCGGACGGCGTGGATGCCGTCCTCGCCGCGCAGCCCGTAGGCGACCAGGGCGTCGGCCACGATCCCCACCAGGTCGGTCGCCATCCTGGCGAGGGCGGGATCCTCGGGGGACGGCGCCCGGAGGTGCGCCTCGTAGAGACCGGGGTGGTCCGTCGCAAAGGCGCGGTAGGCGAGCGCCAGGGCGGTCAGCGCCTCGTCGCCGGCACGCCCAACCGCGGCCCGTTCGATGCCGTCCGCCAGGGCCCGGGTGGCCAGGACGGCGAGTTCCTGGCGGAGGTCGTCGAGTCCCGCGACGTGGTTGTAGAGCGAGGGCGTCCGGATCCCGAGGTCGGCCGCCAGCCGGGCCAGCGTGACCGCCGCCAGGCCTTCGCGGTCGGCGAGCGCGGCGGCCGCCTCGACCACGGCCCGGCGGGATAGGCCAGCCCGTGGCACGGCCCTACCCCTCGCCGACCTTGCGCGCGGCCGCGGCGATCGCCGCGTCGAGCGCGGGGATCGGATCGGCCAGCACGTCGCCGTGGCCGATCGCCAGCCGCGTCGGGCCGAGCGCCCGCAGCGCCCGGGCGCTGGCCAGCGCGGTCGGCAGGTGCCAACTCGCCAGGGAGGGGAACGGGAACAGCGGCCGGACGACCCCGGCGACGGCGACGCCGCCCCTGGTCTGGAAGGCGTCGCCGGCGATCAGGCTGCCGTCACGGGGATCGAAGAGGGCGGCGTGACCGGGGGTGTGACCCGGGGAGGCGACGACCCGCAACGAGCCGACGGTGTCGCCGTCGGCGAGCTCACGGGTCGGCCGGGTCGTGGTCGCCTTGTAGCTGCCGCGGAGCTTGGCATGGGGCTCGCTCGGGTCGAGGCCCTTCTCGCCGCGCAGGAACCGGGCGTCGCGGGCGGTGATCAGGACCTCCGCCTCGGGGAGGGCCTGGTGCAGCGCGTCGAGCGAGCCGACGTGGTCGGCGTGGGCGTGGGTGAGCACGATCCGGCCGATCGTCGCTCCCCCGGCCTCGGCCGCGGCCAGGATCGCCCCACGCGAGCCCGGGATCCCCGTGTCGACGAGAGTAAAGCCGTCGTCCTCGCGGACCAGGTAGCAGTTGACCGGAAACACGGCGGCGAAGCGGGTGAGCTGCGTCAGGTAGTCCCCGTGGGTGGTCGTGCGCATCGACGTCTCCTCGTCTGTAGGTGGCCGTTACTAATGATCGTAGTAAAGATACTAACACCGTTAGTCAAGCGGCGTCGCTCGGGGGGATGTTGGGGTGCCCCCGTGGTGACCAGGGTGCCCACCGGGCATGGTGGGGTGTAGGGAGACCAGGGCCGCGGGCTGGGTGGGCGATGGGGCGCCTGTCAGCGGCGGGGGAGGACCGGCTCGCGGAGGGGGGCGTGCCGAGCGCGGGTCTGGGCGACGACCTCGTGCGCGCGGACGGTCGCGACGAGCACCTGATCCATGAACTGGCCGATCTCGGCGAAGAGGCGGGCGGCGCGCCGGGTGGCCAGTTCCTCCTCGTCGATCAGCCCGGTGACCGCCTGCACGACCGGCATCCGGAAGTAGAGGAACGCCTCGACCGTCTCGGCGACCGAGAGCCCGGCGCCGGCGCCGGCGCGGCCGTAGTGCTCGCCGATCTGGGAGCCTTCGGCGAGGAGCGAGGCGCGGTCGCCCGCGGCCGGGGCGCTGGCCGCGAAGCGGACGGCGAGGTCGACGAGGCGGCGGCCGAGGCGGCGGTGCTCGTCGAGGGTGGTGGCGCTGTAGGCGCGGAACCAGCGGCGCTCGCGGGCGCCCCGCAGCACGTCGTCCTCGTAGGCCGAGAGCGAGCGGCTGGTCAGCGCCTGGCGGGAGACGCGGGGGCGTTCCTGGCGCCGCGGGCCCTCGCCGAGCATCGCCCGGAGGTCGTCCTCGGCGTAGCGGCGGTGGCCGCCGGGGGTGCGGAAGACGGGCACCTTGCCGGCGTCGCTCCACCGCCGCAGCGTCGACTGGTCGACCCCGAGCAGCTTGCACGCCTCGTTGATCGAGAGCCAACGGCCGCGGGAGGGCGCGAAGGTCTCGGCCACGGCGCTCGCGGCGGCCAGGGGCGAGTGGACCGGAGGACCGGCGATCGGGGGTCGGGTCGGCATCGCACCCTCCCATTGCGGTGGTCGCCGCACCTCGCTGTGCGGTCGCGGCCCGGGCGCCGTCGCGGCGGTCCCAGACATCCCCGAGGGCTACGGACGGACGGGAGATCCCACCATCGGCCCGGTGAATCGCGCAAGTGTAGCGGTGGCCGTCGGACTGTCAAACGGCGCCGAGGGGCGGGCGGCAGGCCACGGTCGGCCGCCCTCTCCGCCGTCCCAGGGCGGTCGACCCGGGCCCGTGACGCCGCGGCGGACCCGGTCGCGGCGTCACGAGCGGGTGACGACGGATCGGCCCCGGGACGCGGCTGGCGGGCTTACCGCGCGGGCGGTGTGGTGCCCTCGTCCGCCCCTCACGCCGTCCCCGGGGCGTGCTCTGCCTCGCGCCCCGCGGCTCACTCCGCCGGGGCGAGGGCCTCGCGGTGGTAGACGTTGTTGGGGTCCCAAAGCATCCAGCCGGCGACGCCGGCCTCGTCCGTGGCGTCGATCTGGGCGCGCACGTCGTCCGTGTCGTACTCGCCCAGCCACGGCAGTGAGAAGTCCTGGAGCCAGGGGCGAAGCTTGCCCGTCAGGTCCGGGTGCCGCTCCCGCGCCAGCCCGAGGCTGATCTCGATCGTCTCGTAGGGGAAGTCGTTGGGGTGGCCGTCGACGGCCAGGCTGCCTTCGGGGAAGTGCGAGGGGTAGATCATCGGGCAGAGGGCATCGACGTGGGGGGCAAGTACCGCCGGGTCCTGGCCGATGCCGAGGTCGTCGCCCTCCTCGACCAACAGGGTGTAGCCGAAGATGTCGGCCGACACGCTCGCGCCGCGATCGTGGACCTTCTCCTTGCCCATCTCGAGGAAGCCGGCGATCGCGCCGGTCCGGGACGCGAAGGTGTAGGGGACGGGGCCGAAGTCGGCCGCGCTGAGGTCGCCGTCGGGCAGGCGGACATAGTCGAACTGGACTTCGTCGAAGCCGAGCTCGGCCGCCTCGGCGGCGAGGTCGGTGGTGAACTCCCAGACCTCCTCCGAGAAGGGGTTGAGCCAGGTCTCCCCTCCCCCGTCCCGCCAGACCCCGCCGATGGTCTCGTCGGCGATGGCGAGGTCGGGCCGGGCCTCGACGGTGATCGGGTCCTTGAACGAGACGAGACGGGCGATGGTGTAGATACCGTGGTCCTTGAGCGTGCGCAGGTAGTCGGCGACGTCGTACCGGGGCAGGACGGCGCCCGCGTCCTGGAAGAAGGCCACCTCGGTGTCGTAGTAGACGGCCTCCTCCTTTATGTCCAGCACCAGGGCGTTGAGCTCGGTGCGGTCGATGAGGTCGACCAGGTCGTCAAACCCGGCGCGGTCGGACGTGATCCGGGGGTCGAGGTAGATCGCCCGCACGGTGTCGGGGGTCGGCACGACGACGCGGGCCGTCGCGGGGGCGGCCCGCGGCCGGGCGGCGACGGCGAGGGCCGCGCCGGCGATGGTCTTCACGGCGGCGCGGCGCGAGGTGGCGGCCCGGACGGTAGCCCGGCGGTCGCGGCGGTCCACGGGTGCGATCCTTTCGGCTGAGGGCAGGGGGCGAGCCTGGCCCCGGGCTGCGCCGGCGGCCGCGGGCGGGCCGCTGTGGCCCGCCGAGGCCAGACGATCCGACACCAGGCGTCCTGGGGAGCCTCCTGGAGAGGTCCGCCCGGTGCGTTGCGATTTCCGGACCGCGGCTCCGAGCCGGCGCGGACACGGGTCACCCAGGACACGGGACGGGATCCGCAAGATCGCGCGGGGATGCCCACGCCGGGGGCCACCCGACTCTGAGCGGGCTGGGTGCCCGATCCGACCCCCCGGTGCCTCCCTGATACGCGACCCGGCCTCGGGGGCGTGCCGGCGGCCGGGCCCGCCCGAGGACGAGCCCCGGGGTCTGAGGCTCAGGCACGGCGCCGGCCGAAGCCTGATGCGGACTAACCCGGCGAGGCCCTGGCGATCACCCGGACGGATGCGGCGGCCGGATGCGCCTCGGACACGCGCCGCGTGAGCCCGGCCGAGGCGCCCTATCCCACCCAGGGCCGCGCGCCCCGATCAGGGCCCATCGCCGCCGGAGAACCGCGGCAGGCGAGTTGACGGTCGGCGCGAGGCGGGTCCTACCCGGCCGCCAACCGTCCCGGCCCGCGATCGGCCCCCGCTACCCCCGACGACGGTGCGGAGCGCGGCGAGACGGCGCGTTCCGGGCGGTCTACGCGTGCCCGCCGGTGTCGCGGAACCGAGCCCGGCACTCGTCGATCACCCGGCAGGCCTCCTCCTCGTTGTGCCAGCCGAGGACCTCGGTGGTCTTCTCCTCCAGCTGCTTGTAGGTGGCGAAGAAGGTCTCGATCTCCTTCAGCCAGTGCTCGCCGAGGCTCGCCATCGAGTCGACGTGGCGGTAGCGGGGGTCGCCGACGGGGACCGCCACGACCTTGAAGTCGCTCCCCTTCTCGTCGCGCATGTCGAGGCCACCGACCGGCCGCGCCGGCACGACGCAACCGGGGAACGTGGGCTCCTGGACGACCACCAGGATGTCGAGCGGGTCGCCATCCTCGCCGAGGGTGTCGAGGATGTAGCCGTAGTCGGTGGGGTAGTGCACCGACGAGTAGAGCACGCGGTCGAGCGTGAGGCGCCCGGTGATGTGGTCGACCTCGTACTTGTTCCGGCTGCCCCGGGGGATCTCGATCAGGGCCAGCACCTCGGAGACCGTCCCGGCCGACTCGCCTGTCGTCGTCGCGTCCACCCCGTACCCCCTGTCCGCGCGTCGCGTCGTCTCGCGGCAGGATGCCACACCGCGTCACCTCACGCGGCGGTGCCGCGTCCCACCGCCGCGTCCCGCCGCCGCGTCCCGCCAATGGGCGGGTTGGGCCGGCGAGCCCGCGGGGCGCCCCGGACGCTACCTCGCGGGCGCGGTGACGAGCGTCATCTCGCCCTCGCCCAGCTCGACGCCGTCCAGCGTGAGGCCGTTGGCCGCCAGGTAGCCGTTGACGCCGGCCTCGATCGCCGCGCCGACGTCGTCCGGACGGAGGAAGAAGCCGAGGCTGTCGTTGCTCACCGTCATGTCGGTCATCGCCAGTCGCCCGCCGGCGACGACCGGGTTGCCGGCGTAGGTCGCGTCCTGGCCCCGCGTCGAGAAGCCGAACTCGACCCCGGTCGGCGCGATCCGGACGACCAGGTCCTCGAGGCCCTGCCCCGAGATCCGGCCTGTCAGGCTGTCCTGCAGATCCCGGGCGGTGATCACGTGACGCCCCGGCTCGGCGTTGCCGGCCGGGGCGATCTGCCCCGCGACCTCGGTGCCGATCCCGTCCGCAACCTCGTCCCGCAGGTTGTCGCGGAGCCGTGGCAGCGCGACGAAGTACCCCAGCGCGGACCCGAGCACGCAGAGCGCGAGCAGCGCCACGATCCCGAACAGGCACCCCCGACGCCAGAACATCCGACCGCTCCTCCTCCATGGCTTCCGAGATCAGGCGCTATCACGCGACCTCATGGGCGGCGTGTCGCTCGTCGTCCTCGCCCTCCCGCGACGCCACGGAGCCGCCGGTGCCCGGCCGCCCGTGTGCGGTGTCGCCGGGCGCGGCATGCGGCGGCAAGGACGAGGTTGCCCCGCACCCGGGACGCACCGACCGGGCGCCGGATCTCCCGCCAGGGTCTGGTCGGAGAAGGTACCACCCGGGCGAGCGGCGCTCCCGTTTCGCGGGACGGTCAGTCTGCCGCGGCGACCTCCGGCCCGAGCGGAAAGGTCGCCGGGGTCCCCTGCCGCGCCGCGCGGTAGATGCCGAGGATCAGCTCGAGGGGGTGCCTCGCCTCGGCGCCGGGGACCGGCGGCTCGCGACCCTCCCGGAGCGCGGCGACGATCGCCGCAAGCTGCCGCCGGTGGGCCGTGCCGAAGGGTTCGTCGGCGGCCTCGGGGAGGGCGGTCAGCTCCGCCGCGCTGAGCACCTCCGCGTCGCGGTTTGGCCGCCAGAGGGTCAGCCGCGCCGAGGCCATCGCCTCGAGGATGGCGCTCCCTTCGGTGCCGTGGATCTCGAGCCGGACCGGCCGGTCCTCGTGGATCGACGTGGTGCCCTGGATCACGCCCTGGGCACCGCTGGCGAAGCGCAGCGCCGCGGTCGCGGTGTCCTCGGTCTCGATCGCGTGGGTCAGCGCCCCGGCGACCGCCGCAACCTCCGTGACCGGCCCCATCACCCAGCGCAGGAGGTCGATCGCGTGGATGCTCTGGTTGATCAGGGCACCGCCGCCGTCGAGGGCCCAGGTGCCGCGCCAGCCACCGCTCTCGTAGTAGGCCTGGGTGCGGTGCCAGTGGACGAACGCGTTGCCGACGATCGGCCGCCCCAGCAGCCCGGCCTCGACCGCCCGCTTCAGCCGCAGCGCGTCGCGGTTGAAGCGATACTGGAAGATCACCGCCAGGCGCACCCCCGCCTCGTCGCATGCCCGGATCATCCGGTCGGCGCCGGCGAGGGTGGTCGCCATCGGCTTCTCGGTGACGACGTGCTTGCCCGCCGCGGCCGCCGCGACCGCCTGCTCCGGGTGCAGCCCCGAGGGGGTGCAGAGCACGACCGCGTCGACGTCCGGCCGGGCGAGCAGGTCCTCGAGCCGCGCGTGCCATGCCGCGCCGTGCTCCCCGGCCAAGGCGCGCCCGGCCTCCTCACGCGGCTCCGCCACCGCGACCAGGCGCGCGCCGTCGAGTCCGGCGAGGGCCCGGGCGTGGAGCTTCCCGATCGTGCCCGCGCCGACGAGACCAATGCCGAGTTCGGGCATGGGATAGGGCTCCTGTCGTGGTCGTCGCCGGTGCCTGGCCGTCGAGCGGTCAGGGGTCAGGGGTCAGCCGTCAGCCGTCAGCGATCAGGGGGTGAGGGCGACGCCGGCCGCGGCGCAGAGGTCGCGGGTCGTGGCGAGCGATTCCCGGGTCGCCGCCTCGGGGCCACCGTCGGCCGTCGCGTAGTGGGTCTCGAGCGAGAGGACGCCGTCGTAGCCGTCGGCCGCCAGCGCCCGCAGCTGGCCGACGTAGTCGACCACGCCGGTGCCCATCTTCACCCAGTTGCCCCCGCCGTCAAGGTCCTTGAGGTGGACATGGGCGACCCGCCCGCGGACGTGGCCGTAGCCACCGGGGAAGGGCGTCGAGCCCAGCGCGGCCTCGTTGCCCGGGTCCCAGATCACCCCGAAGGCGGGCGATGGCAGGCGCTCGAGCACCCAACCGGTCTCGACCCCCGTGCCGACGTTGCAGGCGTGCTCGTTCTCGATCGCCAGGGTCAGGCCCGCCGCCTCGGTCCGCCGGGCCGCCTCGGCGAGCACCCCCAGCACCTCCTCCCGGACGGCCGTCGGGTCGGCGACGCGCCAGAAGGAGAAGGCGCGGACCATGGGCGCCCCGAGCGTCCGGGCGACCGCGAAGGAGCGCGCGAGGGTGGCCCACTGCTCCTCGCGGGTGGCGGCAGCCGCGCCGTGGGTGGCACCCCCGGCCGGCCCGTCGCCGTGCAGGTGGACCTTGAGGAACGGCGAGGCGACGCCGCAGACCCTGAAGCCCCGGCGGGTGAGCGTCTCCCCGACCGCGGCGACCCGCTCCGGCGGGTGGTCGACGATGTTGGCGCCGTCCACCGCCCGCAGTTCGACCGTCTGGACGCCAAGGTCCTCGCAGACGTCGAGCGCGTGGTCGAGGTCCTGGGAGATCTCGTCGGTGATGATGCCGAGCCGCACCCTGGGCACGCCCTTCCGTCGGATTCGCCCGGGCGCGATCCTCGCCGCGCCCACCATCGTGCAGCGATGGTGCCAGAGCCGGTCGATCATGGGAAGGGGCCACAACCACCACCGTCAGGTTCGGCCCGTTCAGCGCGCCCCATACCGGCAGCGGCCGCACCGTCCTCGCTGTCTCACCCGCCTCATGCTCGTTTCCCGCCGCGAGACCGCGAGCAGCGGTAACGGCGGCCGACGACCGACGGAACTCAGCCCTGCAGACCGGTCAGGTTGATGCCGCGTATGATCTGGCGCTGGAAGATCAGGAACAGGATGATCGGCGGGACGGCGGCGATCGCGCTGCCGGCGATGACCAGGTTGAGCGGGTTGCCGCCACCGCTGCCGAAGTTGTTGAGGGCGACCATGATCGGGTTCAGCTCCGGGGCGCCGGTCAGGACCAGGAACGGCCAGAAGAAGTCCTGCCACGAGCCGATCACGGTGCCGATCGTGAGCACGGCCAGGGCCGACTTGGAGAGCGGCAGCACGATCTGGGTGAAGAGTTGCCAGGCGCTCGCACCGTCGATCGTCGCCGCGTCGGTGAGGTCGGCCGGGACGTTGTCGAAGAAGGTCTTCAGGAGAAAGATGCCGAAGCCGTTGACCGCCCCGGGGAGCCAGATCGCCCACCAAGTCTGGAGCAGATTGACGTGGAGCAGTGGCACGTCGGCAACGACGAGGTAGCGGGGCACGAGGAGGATCGCGCCGGGGACCATGATCGTGCTGAAGAAGAGGAAGAGCAGCAGGTTGCCGAAGGCCGGGCGCAGCTTGGAGAGCGAGAAGGCGGCCGTCGTCGTGACCAGCATCTGGAGCAGCCAGGCCCCGAAGGCGATCGCCAGCGTGTTACCGAAGTAGCGGGCGTAGTTGAAGCGGTCCCAGACCCGCTCGTAGTTCTCCCAGCTCGGGTTCTCCGGCCACAGGGTGGGCGGCCGGCGGAAGAACTCCTGGGTCGTCTTCATGGCGCCGGTGAAGAGCCAGAACAGCGGCACGAACGTCGTCAAGGCCAGCAGCAGCAGCACTGTGACCGTCGCCCAGTAGAGCGCCCGGTAGGCGGGCCGGCGCATCTCGAGCGGCGAGGTCAGTGACCGCTCGGTGGCGTCGAAGCCCCGTGGTCGCCGGGCGAGAGGGAACAGGCGGGCTGCCATGGTGGTCTCCAGCGGTGGGGGCGGACAACGAGGAGAGTTGGGGGACTGCCCCGAGCTCTGTTCCTCAGCCCTTCTTGAAGAACGTCATCCGGAGGTAACCGACCGAGAAGACGGAGAGGAAGAGGAAGATCAGCACCCCCAGCGCCGAGGCGTTCCCGAACTCGTTGTACTCGAAGGCGTAGCGGTACAGGAGCAGCATCACGGTCACGCTGGCGTTGTTCGGGCCGCCGCTGGTGAGGACGAAGACCTCGGTGAAGAGCTGCATCGTGGCGATCACCTGGCCGACCAGGAAGAGCAGCATCACGCCGCGGATCTGGGGGATCGTGATGTCGATCGCGCGGCGCCAGAGACCAGCGCCATCGAGCTCGGCGGCGTCGTAGAGGCTGGCCGGTACCCCCTGCAGCGCCGCCAGGTAGTAGAGGATCGCCCCGCCGACCCCTCCCCAGGTGGTGATCACCAGGATCGATGGGATCACCGTGTCCGCCGACTGGAGCCAGGCCTGGCTCTCCAGTCCGACCCAGCCCAAGGCGGTGTTGGCCAGCCCCGGTCCGGGGTCGAAGACCCACCGCCAGAGCAGCAGCGCGACGATCGGCGGCAACACCCCCGGCAGGTAGAACGCCAGGCGGAAGAAGTCCTTGCCGCGGACCTCGTTGATCGCGATCGCGAGCACGACCGGCACCAGGTAGGCGAAGACGAGCGCCAGCACGGTGTAGAGCAGCGTGTTGCGCCACGCGCGGAAGAAGAGCGGGTCGTTGATCACTGTCCGGAAGTTGTCGAGTCCGACCCAGACCGGGTCGTTGCGCAGGTCGACCTTCTGGAAGCTGATCAGGAACGCGTTGACGATCGGCCACCAGAGGAAGAGCGCGAACAGCGCCAACGCCGGCAGCAGGAAGAGGTAGGCCACCGCGTTGCGACGCAGCTCCCGCCGCCACCGGGGTTGGCGGCGCGCCAGGTCGCGCCGCGCGGCGCTGACGGCGATCGTTCCGGCTGGTCCCGTCGTGGTGGCCATCGGCCGGCTCCCTCCCCCGGTCCCTCCCCCTGAGTAGGGGGAGGGGAGCGACTTCCCCTACGGCGCCACCGTCGCGGTGATCTGGGACACCGGACCCATCACGAGGACAACAACAGGGACACGAGTCCCGGCCCACGGACGGCCCGAGACCCGGCGACCCGACGCACCGAGAAACGCCTCCCCCTGGGGAGGGGCCGGGGGAGGGGGCATTCCCGCCGGGCGGCGCGACGACCCCTCCCCGGTCTCGCTCCTAGGCGCCCTCGTCGATGATCGCCTGGACGTTGCGGGCGGCCTCGTCGAGCAGCGCCTGCGGGTCGGCGTTCTCGTCCGTCAGCACCGCCTGCACCGCCGGGTCGAGCGTGGCGTAGTAGCGCTGGACATCGAGGCCGGTCGGCTCGGCGCGGACGGTGATGTTCTGCATCCCCTCGACGTAGGGCTGGTAGAGCTCAACCGGGACGTTGGCCGCCGCGGCCCGGGCCGCCTCGCGCTGCTCCTGGAGCTTGCCGGTGAAGAGCGCCGGCTCGGGGAAGCCGACGGTCAGGCCGCGGGCGTTCGCCTGGTTAAGGTCGGCCTGGTAGATGGCCGGGTCGAAGTGGCGGAAGGCGACCCAGTCGATCGCCGCCTCGATCTGCTCCGGCGTCGAGTCGGCGTTGAACATCCAGCCGTA
Organism: uncultured Thermomicrobiales bacterium; assembly: GCA_902806335.1. Taxonomy (GTDB): domain Bacteria; phylum Chloroflexota; class Chloroflexia; order Thermomicrobiales; family UBA6265; genus CADCWG01. The sequence continues at coordinate 12,000 of CADCWG010000180.1, forward strand.
GCCGCCGCCGAGCACGGCGTTGCCGCCGCCCTGGGGCACGATCCCGAGGCCGTAATCGGTGAGGTTCGCCCCGTAGGTCTCGACCAGGGAGGAGGGGACGCCACCGATCCCCATCGCGACCTGACCGGTGGCGAGGGCTTCGGCGACCAGGCCCTGGTTGAGCTGCTGCTGCTCGGTCAGCGAGTTGTCGGCCCAGCGCATGTCCTTGAGCAGCTGGAGTGCCCGGACGCCCTCCTCGCCGTTGAAGGCAGGCACCAGCCGGCCACCTTCATCGCGGAGCGGGTCGACGCCGAAGGTGTAGAGCATGGTTGTGAAGTGCCAGCCGCCCTGGTTATCGACACTCAGAAACGCGAAGCCCGGGGTACCGGTCTCCTCGGTAATCTGCTTGGCGGTGGACCGTAGCTCGTCCCACGTGGTCGGTGGCCGGTTCGGGTCGAGCCCCGCCTGCTCGAAGAGCGCGCGGTTGTAGACGAGGCTGAGCGCGTAGACGCTGACCGGGAGGCCGTAGATCCTCCCATCAGGGTTGGAGAAGACCGCCAGATTCTCCGGGACATAGGCGTTGAAGGGCGCGCGGTCGCGGACCTGGTCGGTAATGTCGGCGGCGATCCCCTGGCGGATGATCCGCTGCGGCTCGGTGAACCAGACCGCGAAGCCGTCCTCCAGCGTGCCGCCGGCGACCTTGGCCGCGAAGACCTCCGGTCCCCCGTAGCCGCCGGGGATCGCTTCGACCGTGACGCCCGGATTCGCCTGCTCGAACTGGCTCACCAGGTCGTCGTAGAAGTCCTTCTCCGCCTGGGCGGCGTCTTCGATCGGCGCGTCGGTGACGCGGATGCTGACCTCGCCCTGGGCGGCAACCCGAGTGATCGGCCGGCCGGCGGCCCCAAGGACCGGCGCGGACAGCCCCGCGACAGCGAGCGCCCCACCCACCTTGAGCACCGACCGTCGGGAGGCCGTGCGGTGAACCGGCACGAGCGGGCTGGATCCGACCACCTTGTCGTCGCGCATCGCATGGTTCTCCTTGCTCGTCCTCGAGCGTTTCCCGCCTTGCGGCAGCCGGGCGGTGTCGATCTGGGGCACCGCGCACCGGGTCACGCCCGGCCCATGGCGGTCTGGAATCCGGTGCCCGGGATGCGGCGGTGTCCGCCTCGCACTCCTTTCAATGCTTCAGTGCTCCGCGTCAACGCGGCGCGCCAACGCGGTGCGACCAGCGGCTCGGCCATCGACGGACAGTGGCCGGGCGACGGGGCGTCTCGCCGCGAGCGGACAACCGCCGCCGGGGGCGGGTCACCGCCGTCGGATCCCGGCCGCCCTCGGCTGGTGGCCTCGCCACGCCGTCCCCAGGGCGCTGGCCGCCGCCGGCGGCCCGTCCCACTGCGCCGCCTCCCTTCGCGCGTCTGGCGATCACGACGCGGCCAGGGTCTGCGGCAGGGGCGCGGGCGCGGCGGCCGTCGTCTCTCCGACCACGAGCTCGACCGGCAGCACGACGCGTTGTGGTGGCGCATCGCTCCCGCCGTGCAGTCGGCTCACCAGCAGGCGAACGGCCTCCCGCCCCATCCCGGCGGTAGGTCGGTGGACCGTGGTCAGGCGGAGCCGGGTCGGCATGTAGGCGAGCCCGTCGAAGCCCGCCACCGAGAAGTGGTCCGGAACGGCGACGCCTTGTCGCTCGAGCACCACCAGGAGCGCTTCGGCGAGGTGGTCGTTGACGCAGAAGGCTGCCGTCGGTGCCGGAGACAGGCCCACCAGGTGCTCGGCGAGGGGGGCCATAGCCGTGAGCACCGCCCCCTCCGTCCGCGCCGGGACGCGCACCTCCAGGGTCGGGTCGGCGACCAGCCCATGGTCGGCAAGTGCCCGGCGGTAGCCCTCCCGCCGCAGCCGGACGGCGCTGACGTCGGTGTCCTCGAACAGCGCCAGGGCGATCCGGCGGTGCCCAAGCTCGGCCAGGTGGGCCGTCGCGGCGTAGGCACCGGCAACGTCGTCGACCACGACGTGGTCGTCGGCGCGTTCCTCCAGGTAGCGGTCGACCAGCACATAGGGCACCCCGGCGGCGCTCAGCCGGTTCAGCGGCGCGCGATCGGTCTCGCCGCCGAGTGGCCAGAGCAGCAGCCCGGCCGTGCCGCTCGACAGCGCGGCGGTGAGGTGCCGCGCCTCGAGGGCCGGGTCCCGATCGGCGTGGGCCACGACGAGCTGGAAGCCGTGGGCGCGGGCCTCCTCCTCGGCGCCGGCGAGGGTCCGCAGGTGGACGATGCTGGTCATCCCCGGTAACAGGAACGTGAGAGTGCCGGCGGCGCTTCGCGGCGTGGCACGGGCTGGGTCGGCGACGAACGTCCCCAGGCCCCGCTCCCGGCGGAGCACCCCCTGGCCCGCCAGCCGCTCGACTGCCCGGCGGACGGTGAGCCGGGCGACGCCGAACTCCGCGGCCAGCTCGTGCTCGGACGGGAAGAGTGCCCCCGGCGCCAGCCCGCGGAGCCGGATCAACTCGAGCAAGGCCTGCTCAAGCTGGTGGTAGAGGGGGACCGGGCTCTCGCGGTCGAGGTTCGCCATCGGAGCTCCGTTCGGAGTCGACGCCGCGTACCACCGTGCGACTGCCCGGTGACCTTGGCCGACCCCGAAGCTGCTTGTACACTTGTCTACTTGTCTATACAACTGGCTGCAGCATAGGTGGGGGCGGCGGAGGTGTCAATCGGGTCTTAACCGGGTACCCTGTCGCGCCCGCCACCGTTCTTGGCGGGGCGGCGCGGGTCCGACCGAGAGGCCCCACTGGGGCGATGGGAGCTACGGTGGCGGTCAAGCCGGTCAACGTCGGGATCGTCGGCTGCGGCAACATCAGTTCCGCCTACCTGACGAAGATGCCGACCTTCGACATCCTCAATGTGGTCGCCTGCGCGGACCTGGTGGTCGAGCGCGCCGCGTCCCAGGCCGCCAAGTTCGGCGTCCCCTGGTCCGGCACCCCGGCCGACCTCTTCGCCCGCGACGACATCGACATCGTCGTCAACCTGACGATCCCCGCCGCCCACGGCACCGTCGGCCGCGCCGCCCTCGAGACCGGCAAGTCGGTCCACACGGAGAAGCCCCTCTCCCTCTCCCGCGAGGAGGGCCAGGGGCTGCTCGACGTCGCCCGGGAGCGCGACCTGCGCGTCGGCGCCGCCCCCGACACCTTCCTCGGCGGCGGCCTCCAGACCTGCCGCCAACTCCTCGACGAGGGCGTGATCGGCGAGCCGGTCGCCGCGACCGCCTTCATGATGGGCCACGGTCCCGAGAGCTGGCACCCCGACCCCGACTTCTTCTACCAGCCCGGAGCGGGGCCGCTCTTCGACATGGGCCCCTATTACCTGACCACGCTGATCTCGATGCTCGGCCCGATCCGGCGGGTCACCGGTTCGGCCCGCGCCAGCTTCCCCGAGCGGACCATCGGCAGCGAGCCCAAGAAGGGCCAGACCATCACCGTCAACACCCCGACCCACCACGCCGCGGTGCTCGACTTCGCCTCCGGTCCGATCGCCACCCTCGTCACCAGCTTCGACGTCTGGCACCACGAGACCCCTCGGATCGAGATCTACGGCACCGAGGGGACGATGAGCCTGCCGGACCCGAACATCTTCGGCGGCCCCGTTCGCGTGCGTCGCGCCCAGGATGAGGCCTGGGAGGAGATGCCGCTGACCCACGGCCACACGGAGAACTCGCGTGGGATCGGGGTCGCCGACCTCGCCCACGCGCTGCGCTCCGGGCGGCCCCACCGCGCCAGCGGCGAGATGGCCTACCACGTCCTCGACGTGATGCACGCCGTCCTCGACGCGTCGGCCGAGGGCCGGCACATCGACGTCGCGAGCACCTGCGAGCGGCCGACGACGATCCCGGTCGGGCTGCCCCCGAATCTGCTCGACGACTGAGCCGCCACCAGGGCCGACGAGGCCCGTCGTGACCGCCGCTCCCGCCGGCGTGCGGTGGATCGGCGGCGCCGACCCCGGATCGTGACGCCGCCACGGACGGCCGCGCCCGCCCGGGCCCGCCCGAGCCGTGCCGCGCACCAACAGGCGATGGTGTCCCCCGCTCCCGAAATCGGGGCCGGGACCGGGGGAGAAGAACGCGGTGGCCGGCCGCCGCGCGGAGCGTCGCATGAGGGGAGGACCGATGGGTAAGGGACGGGACGTGATCCGCTGGGGCGTCCTCGGGCCGGGGCGGATCGCCGGGGTCTTCGCCGAGGGGCTGTCCGAGCTGCCGGACGCCGAACTCGCCGCGGTCGGCTCGCGCACCGCGGAGGGGGCGGCCGCCTTCGGCGAGCGGTTCGGCGTGCCCCGCCGCCACACCGGGTACGAGGCGCTGGCCGCCGACCCCGACGTCGACATCGTCTACGTCGCCACGCCCCACACCGCCCACCACCCCGCCGTCCGCCTCTGCCTCGAGGCCGGCAAGCCGGTGCTCTGCGAGAAGCCCTTCACCCTCAACGCCGATCTGGCCGAGGACCTGGTCGCTCTGGCCCGCGAGCGCGGTCTCCTCCTGATGGAGGCGATGTGGACCCGCTATCTGCCGCTGATGGGGCGCCTGCGGGAGTTGGTCACGGCGGGCGCGATCGGAGAGCCGCGGCTGCTGGCGGCCGACTTCGGGTTCCGGACCGACGGCCGGCAGGGACGGCTCTTCGACCCCGCGCTCGGCGGCGGCGGCCTGCTCGACGTCGGCGTCTACTGCGTCTCCCTGGCGTCGATGCTCTTCGGGACGCCGGACCGGGTGGTCGGTCTGGCCGAGCTCGGGCCGACGGGGGTCGACGAGCAGGCCGCGCTCGTCCTCGGCCACCCGGGCGGCCAGATCGCGCAGGTCGCGTCGGGGGTCCGGACCGCCACGCCCCAGGAGGCGACCCTGCTCGGCAGCGAAGGCTGGCTGCGGGTAGCGAGCCCCTGGTGGCGGGCGACCACGATGACGCTCCACGTCGGCGACCGGGAGGAGCAGGTCGACGGGGCCTACCCCGGCAACGGCTACCAGTTCGAGGCCGCCGAGGCGATGCGCTGCCTGCGCGAGGGGCTCTCCGAGAGCCCCGTGCTGCCGCTCGCGGAGACGGTCTCGGTCCTGCGGACACTGGACACGGCGCGGGCCCAGTGGGGCCTGCGCTACCCGACCGAATGACCCGACGATGCAAGGACCCGATGACCCGCGAGGCGCGCGGAGGGAGGGAGCCGGCGATGGCCGAGACGACCGCTGAGACGACCGGGGCGGGCGCGGGAACCGCGATGCCCTACGGGCGGGTGCCGGGGATCGAGAGGCCGGCATCCCGGGTGGTCCAGGGCACCACCATGGTCCGCCCCGACGACCTGCCCGGCACCTTCGCGCTGCTCGACGCGGCGTTCGCCGCCGGCTGCACCGCCTTCGACACCGCCCGCCACTACGGCCGGGGGAACGAGGTGACCGTCGGCCGCTGGATCCGCGAGCGCGGCATCCGCGACCAGGTCTTCCTGATCGGCAAGGGCGCCCACCACCGCCACGCCAACGGCCAGATCACCCGCCGCGTCAACCCGCAGGAGATCGCCGCCGACCTCGACCGCTCCCTGGAGGAGTTCGGCTTCGACCGGATCGACCTCTACCTGCTCCACCGCGACGACCCGTCGGTGCCGGTCGACCTGATCGTCGATGCGCTCGACGAGCACCGCCGCGCCGGCAAGATCGTCGCCTACGGGGGGAGCAACTGGACCCACACCCGGATCGCCGAGGCGAACGCCTACGCCGCCGCGAACGGTCGGGCCCCGTTCGTCGCCAGCAGCCCCAACTTCAGCCTCGCCGACCAGGTCCGCGAGCCCTGGGACGAGACGGTGACGATCAGCGGGCCGGGCAACGCCGAGGCGCGGGCCTGGTACGCCGAGACGCGGCTGCCGCTCTTCACCTGGTCCAGCCTCGCCGGCGGCTTCTTCTCCGGCCGCCTCTCCCGCGCCGCCGACGGCACCGTCCACAACCCCGACGACGTGAACCTGGAGTCCTACGGCTCCCCCGACAACTGGGAGCGGCTGGCGCGGGCCGGGCGCCTCGCGGCCGCCCGCGGCCTGACGGTGCCGCAGGTGGCGCTCGCCTTCGTCCTCTGCCAGCCGCTCGATATCTACGCGCTGGTCGCGCCCCGCAACGCCGCCGAGGTCGCGGCCAACGTCGCGGCCGCAAGCATCCGCCTCAGCCCGGCGGAGCTCGACTGGCTCGACCTCCGCCGCGACGGGGACGAGCCGCCGACGGACTGACGGCCGGTCTCGACACGCCCGGTCGACTGGTCTCAACTTGGCAGGTCGGTCGGGGGCCGGCCGCCTGGTAGGCGGTCCCCCAGACCATGAGTCGCCGCGCCGCCCCCAGTCCAGGGTGCCGCGAGCAGACCGCTGGCCGCGGCGTCCGGCGGTCGGGTCCGTACCCGGCCGCTGGCGGCGCGAGCAGTCTGTTCACTGGCCCCTGGACGCTCTCCGGTCAAGCCAGCTTCGCCCCCGTGCGGGCTCCACCCCCGAGCCGTCGCGTGCTCCAGCGGCGCCGCGCCACGGTGGCCCAGGGGCCGCCTCCGGTCGGCCGGATGCCGCACCGGTGGCCACGCCGTCTGCCGCAGTCGATGCCCATCTTGGCTCGGCTCGTCGGGCGGCGGCTCGTCAGGGACAACCCGTCGTCGGGCAGCTTCAGCCCTTAAGGCCGGAGAGGGTGATACCGGCGATGATCTGGCGCTGGAAGATGAGGAAGATGACGAGCGGCGGCACGCTGGCGATCGCCAGCGCCGCGACCGCCAGGTTCAGCGGCTCCTGGTCGGTCAGCCGGTAGAGCGCGACCGTGATCGGCTGGATCTCGGGCGAACTGAGCACCAGCAGGGGCCAGAAGAAGTCCTTCCAGGTGTTGATCAGCGCGAAGATCGATGTCACCGCCAGCACCGGCCGCGAGAGCGGCAGCACGATCTGCACGAAGACCTGCCAGGCGTTCGCGCCGTCGACGGTCGCCGCGTCGGTCAGGTCGGCCGGGATCTCGTCGAAGAAGCTCTTGAGCAGGTAGATGTTGAAGGCGCTGACCGCCGCCGGCAGCCAGATCGCCCACCAGGTGTCGACCAGTCGGATGCCCAGCAGCGGGACGTCGAGCACCGTCAGGTACTGGGGGATCAGGTAGGCGGTCGAGGGCACCATCAGGGTGCTCAGGAAGGCGAAGAGGATCGCGCGCCCGAAGGGCGGCCGCAGCTTGGAGAGCGAGTAGGCGGCGGTGGCGGCGACCAGAAGTTGGATCGCCCACGAGCCGAGGGCGATCAGGGCGGTGTTGCGGAAGTAGCGGGTGTAGTTGAGGTGGCTCCAGGCGGTCGGGTAGTTGTCCCACCGGGGGGCGTCCGGCCAGAGGCTGGGCGGGGTGCGGAAGATCTCCGCGGACGGCTTGAGGCCGCCGACGAACATCCAGAAGAGCGGGAAGACCGTCGAGAGGGTCGCGGCCAGCAGCAGCGTGACCAGCAGCGCGTAGACCCCCCGGCCGACCGGCTTCCGCCGCGCCAGCGGCGAGGTCAGCGTGCGCTCGGGCGCATCGTCGCCGCCGCGCCAGCCGCCCGGCCAGCCGAGCCGACCCAGCCGACCCCGGGATGCCCCGGCGTCCGTCCGCGAGGCAACGTCCACCGCCATCACGACCTCCCGCGGGGTCGGCCCAGGCCATCGGTCCTCACGGGCGGAACCGGCGCGTGAGCCACAGGTAGAGCAGCGAGAAGGCGACGAGGACGACGAAGAGCATCAGCCCCAGCGCGCTCGCCGCGCCGTAGTTGCCGTACTGGAAGGCGTAGCGGTAGAGCAGCAGCAGAACCGTCACGGTGGCGTTCGCCGGACCGCCGTCGGTGAGCACGAACGGCTCGGTAAAGACCTGCATCGTGCCGATGATCTGGAGCACGAGCATGATCAGGAGGATGAATCGGAGCTGGGGGAGAGTGATGTCGAAGAGGCGGCGGAGCAGGTTGGCGCCGTCGACCTCGGCGGCGTCATAGAGGTGGGCCGGCACCCCCTGGAGCGCGGCGAGGTAGATCAGCATCGTCGAGCCGGCGTAGGACCAGGTCGCGACGATCACCAGCGAGAGCATCGCCGTGTCGGACGACTGCAGCCAGGGCTGCGGGTCGACACCGAACCAGCCCAGGATCTGGTTGGCCAGGCCGGGCCCGGGGTCGAGGATCCACTGCCAGAGGTAGACGGCGACGATCGGCGGCAGCACGACCGGCAGGTAGAAGGCGAGCCGAAAGTACCAGCGGAGGTGGCGGACCTCGTTGATCGCCAGGGCGAGCACGAAGGGGACGGCGTAGCCGAGCAGGAGGCCGAGCCCCGCGAAGCGGAGCGTGTTCGCCCAGGCCGTGACGAAGAGCGGGTCGTCGATCAACTGGCGAAAGTTCTCCAGGCCCACCCACCGCGGCGGGTCGACCAGGTTGACCTCCTGGAAGCTGACGATCAGGCCCCGCACGATCGGGTACCAGGCGAACAGCGCGAAGGCGAGCAGCGCCGGGAGCAGGAAGAGGTAGGCCGTCACGGCCCGCACGAGGTGGGCACGCCGTGCCGCACGCCCCCGCGAGGGCGCCAGGACGCGGGGCGATCCCGCCGGCGCGGCGGGGAGACTGGGGGTGCGGAGGCTCATCGGCGACCTGTCGGACCTCCCGGGGTGGCGTCCCGGGGCGGGCGGAGGCCGTGCCCCGTCGGGGCACGGCCTCCACGGGGTTGGCGTCGCCTAGAGCCGGTCGAGGACCTGGCTCTGGAACTGCTCGGCCGCCTCGTCGAGCAGCTCCTGCGGGTCGGCGCCCTCGTCGGTCAGCACCGCCTGCACGGCGGGGTCGATCGCCGCGTAGAGCTGCTGGGTCTCGACCGGTGGCTCGCCGCGCAGCTCGAGGGTGGCCGACCCCTCGATGAACGCCCGGTAATTCTCGGTCGGCGCGTTGGCGTAGCGGGCGAAGACCTCCTGGCGCTGCTCCAGGTACTCGCCCGTGAAGATGGGCGACTCGGGGGCGCCGATCAGCGCGCCACGCTCCTGGTCGGCCGCGAGCCGGGCGTCGAGGTTCTCGAGGTCGAACTCCTTGAAGAGGATCCAGTCGACCGCGGCCTGGATGACCTCCGGCTCGGAGTTGGGGTTGAACATCCAGACGCTGCCGCCGGCGAGGGTGGCGTTGCCGCCGTTCTGGGGCAGGATCCCGAAGCCGAACTGCTCCATGTCGACATCGGGGTAGCGGTCGGCGATCCACGGCAAGGAGTCCGGCGCCTGGACGCACATCGCGATCTGGCCGGTCGCCATCATCTCCCGGGTGTCGTCCTGGTTGAGGAGCTGGCGATCGGTCATCGCCTCGTCCTCGAAGCGCATCCCCTTGAGGAGCTGGAGCGCGGCGACGCCCTCTTCGCTGTTGAAGACCGCGGTGGCGCCGCCCTCGGCGTCCACCTCTTCCAGGGTGCCGCCCGCGCTGTAGGTCCAGGCGGTGAAGTGCCAGCCGCCCTGGTTGTCGGTGCTGGTCTCGGCGAACCCGGCCCGACCGTCGCCGGTCAGCGCCTTGGCGGCCGAGCGCAGGTCGTCCCACGTCGCCGGCGGCGAGTCCGGGTCGAGGCCGGCCTCCTCGAAGAAGGTGCGGTTGTACATCAGGCCGAGCGCGTAGCCGAAGATGGGGATGCCGTAGATGCGGCCTTCGGCGTCGGACACGACCTGGAGCGCGTTCGGGTTGTAGCTGGGGAAGGACGGCCAGGCCTGGAGGTACTCGGTGATGTCGGCCGCCTGGCCGCGGGCGATGATGCCCTGCGGCTCGGTGTACGGCACGTTGAAGGCGTCCTCGAGTTCACCCGCGGCGAGCCGCGCCGGGAAGGTCTGCGGGTCCCAGGCGTTGGCGGTCGACTCGACGGTGACGTTGGGATTCGCCGACTCGTAGCGCTCGACGATCTGCTCGTAGACCTCGACCTGCTCCGGCTGGTTCTCCGGCGGCAGCCCGTTGTCGGTCACCGTGACCGGCTCGCCGGACGGCGTCGCCTGGGCGACCGCGCGGCCGGTGCTCGGCCGGGCGACCCGCCCCACGGTGCCGACCGTGGCGGCCATCCCGCCGACCCGGATCAGGGTCCGCCGGTCCACCCGCCTCGCCCGCGTCTCCCCGTCCGTCTCGCCGCGTCCGGCCGCCGTCTCGTCGCCCATCTGAGGTCTCCTTCGCGCTCGTCCCTGAACGCCTACCCGCCGGGAGCGACCCACGCATCGGCTCTCGTCTGGGGCTCGCTCGAACGACGGGCGGCGATGGTAGGGTGGGCCACATTCGGTGTCAATACTGCGCCGGGTCGGTGGCGCTCGGCCTCTCCCGGCGCCTCCGGACTCGATCGTCAGGCGGAAATCGGCGGGGGTGACCGGGAGAGCACCCGGTCGGTGTCGGATCCCGTGGCGCGTCGTCGAACCCCGCGCGGGACCGGCCCGTCCCTGGGTGCCGGCGCGGGCAGCGGCGCGGGCAGCGGCGCGCGCTCCGACGACCACCGGGACCGCGAACGGGGGCGCGTGTCGGGTGTTCCCGTCGCACAGCGACGAACGGACGGGCGGGGCGCGGAGAGCCGACCCGACCCACCACCGTGACCGCTCGACTCCCGGGTGCGTCGCCGTGGTGGTGGCCGTGCCGACGGTGGCGGACTGCCAGTACGGCAACCGGATGCTCGGTGGTGGTCATCGGGAGGCGGGCGATGGTCGGGCCCGCCCGGGGCCGAGCCCCGAGGTCGGAGGCTCAGGCACCGAGCCGGTCCGGCCGGCTGCGGGCCGGCCGGGCGAGGCCCCGGTGATCACCCGGATTCCGCATGTCGGTGCCGGGCAACGGGGGCCACTGCCGCGACCGCCGCTGGTGTCGGTCCTAGGCCATGCCTGGTGGTGGGCCGTCCCAGGCCGTGCGCGCCTGGGCGACCCGGGCGCGCACGGGCGCGGTGTCGAGGTCGGGCAGGCTCGCCTCGACGAGCGCGAGCGTCTCCTCGATCAGCCGGTGGGCCTCGGCGACGGCGGCGGCCGGCTCGGCGCGGAGCACCCCCGCGAGGCGGGCCGGCAGGTCGGGCGGCGCGACGGCGAGCCGGGCGGCGATCCTCCCCGCCCACTTCGGGTCCAGCGACGGCCGATAGACTCGATTCAGCCCGAGCAGCACCCCAAGCACGCGCCGCTCGACGAGGCAGAGCAGCTCGTGGAGGAGGAGCGTGTCCCCCCGCTCGGCGAGCATCTCAAGCCAGGCACGCGGCCCGAACGCGAGGTGCTCGGCGACCGTCGCCCTGACCAACCCGTCGGGGTAGGCGCTCCGCTCCCGCCAGCCGGCGACGAGACCGGCACCGGCCAGCACGACCCCGTCGTGGACAAGGGCGACCACGGCCTGCTTCGCCGGCGCGGTGTCGAACCGTCCCACCACGTCGCTGAGCGTCCGCTCCACCGCCCCCACGGTCAGGTGGAGCACCTCGAGCTTGACGCCGCCGACGGCGTAGTCCTCCTCAGCCACGGCCACGCCCGCGGCTGGGTAGACCCGCCGTGCGCCGGCGCCCACCCGGGCCGCCGCCCGCGCGCGCGCATCCTCGGACGGGTCCGCGTCCCAGACCACCGCCAGCTCGATGTCCGACCAGCGGTCCGCCCACCCCCGCGCGACCGACCCGCCGACGAGCACCGCGACGACCGCGGGGTCCGCCTCGTACGCCGGCGCGACCCGGCGTGCCAGGTCCAGCCGCCACCGGCTGGCCGCGGTCAGATCCGGCATCGGGGTGCCCCCTCAGCGAGCCGTGGCCGGAGGGGACCGGCCGCCGCGGCGGGGCGGCTCACGCCCCCGCGAACAGTGCCTCCCGGATCGCCATCACCTGGCCGCGCAGCGCGGTGTCGGTGGCCAGCTCGCGCTCGACCTTGCCGATGCCGTGCATCACCGTGGTGTGGTCCCGCCCGCCGAGCGCCTGCCCGATGTCGACCAGCGAGGCGTCGGTGGACTCCCGGATCAGGTACATCGCCACCTGGCGGGGCCGCACGATCTCCTTGGTCCGGCCCCGCCCGCGCAGGTCCTTGTGGGCGACCCCGAAGTGGGCGGCGACGGCGTCGACCACGTCGCCCGGGCTCGCCTTGACGCGTCGCCCACCGCCGCCGGTGTCGGTCAGGGCCTCCATCGCCAGCGCCATCGTCGGCGACCGGTCGGTGATCTCGGCCAGGGCGAGGATCTTGTTGAGGGCCCCCTCGAGTTCCCGGGTGTTGCTGCCGTCGCCCCGCTGCGCCACGTACTCGATCACGTCGCTGGGAACTGGGACCCCCAGCTCCTCCCCCTTGGAGCGCAGGATCGCGGTCCGCATCTCGTAGTCGGGCAGCTGGACGTCGGCGCTGAGCCCCCCCTCGAAGCGGGAGCGCAGCCGCTCCTCGAGCCCGGCGATCGCCTTCGGCGGCTTGTCGCTGGTGATGATCACCTGCTTGCCGCTCTGGTGGAGGGCGTTGAAGGTGTGGAAGAACTCTTCCTGCGTGCTCTCCTTGCCGGCGATGAACTGGATGTCGTCGATCATCAGGATGTCGACGGCGCGGTAGCGGGACCGGAACTCTTCCATGTCGGCCTTGGCCCGCAGCGCGTTGATCAGGCCGTTGGTGAACGTCTCCGACGAGACGTAGACGATGGTCAGGTCCGGTCGCAGCTCGAGCGCGCGGTGGCCGATCGCGTGGAGGAGGTGGGTCTTGCCGAGCCCGACGCCACCGTAGACGTAGAAGGGGTTGAACTTGCCGCCGGGCCGCTCGGCGACCGAGAGCGAGGCGGCGTGGGCGAAGCGGTTGGAGCTGCCGACGACGTAGCTCTCGTAGACGTAGCGCGGGTTGAGCCCGTGGGTGGGGGTCGCCGTGAGCGCCAGTTGCTGGGTGCCGCGGCGGGCGGGCGCGGTCGCCTGGCCCGGGTGATCCGTCGCCTCGACCCGGGGCCGGGGACGGGACGGGGCGCCACCCGTCGTCCGCGGGCGCGCCGGGGCGGCC
>CADCWG010000181.1 GCA_902806335.1 uncultured Thermomicrobiales bacterium
GCGGCCAGCAGCAGCGCCTCTCTATCGCCCTCGCGCTCGTGAACCGACCGCAGGTGGTCTTCCTCGACGAGCCGACCACGGGGCTTGACCCCCAGGCCCGGCGGAACCTCTGGGACACCGTCCGCGCGGTCAACCACGGCGGCGCCACGGTGGTGCTGACCACCCACTACATGGAGGAGGCCGAGGTCCTCTGCGATCGCCTGGCGATCATGGACCGGGGGCGGGTGATCGCCCTGGACGCCCCGCGTGCCCTGATCCGCGGGCTCGGGATGGCGGCGACCGTCTCCGCCCGCCCGGTCGGCCCGTCCCTCCCCCAGGAGGACCTGACCGTGCTCCCGGCCGTCTCCTCCGCCGTGGTGGACGCGGCCACGGGCGCCTTCCAGCTCCAGACGACCGGCGCCCAGGCCACGCTGGTGGGCCTGCTCGAGCTCGCGGGGCGCCGAGGGGTGACCCTCGACGAGCTCGGCAGCAAGCAGGCCAACCTGGAGGACGTCTTCCTGAGCCTGACGGGCCGGGTCTACCAGGCGCCGACCGCCGAGGACCCCGGCGTCCAACCCGCGCCCAGCGGCCGTCGGGGCCAACGCCGCTAGGGCGTCGGCCCGGTTCCGGGGCCGTCGTGGCTCCGCGTCATCCCCGCTCCCTGGAGACCGCATGCGACCACTCTCGGCGATGGTCAAGGCGAACCTGAAGATGAGCGTCCGCAACCGGACGGCGCTCTTCTGGAACCTGGCCTTCCCGGCCATCTTCATCCTGATCTTCGGCGCCGTCTTCGGCGACGATGACGTTAACTTCACCGTCGGAGTGGCGGGGTCGGAGTCGGCGCTGCGGGAGGCCGTCGTCGGTGCCCTGCGCGACAACGACGCCTTCACGGTCGAGGTCGGGTCCGAAGCGGCCGAGCGGCGGGCGCTGGAGGACGGCGACCGGGCGGTGGTGGTGGTCTTCGGCCCGTCGCCTCAGGGTGGGGCGGAGACACTGCCCCCCGTCACGCTGCTCTACGACAACGCCGCCGGACCCAACGCGCTGGTCGCGACCGGGGTGGTCCGCCAGGTCATCACCGGGGTGGCCGGCGCCGGCGGGCCGACGCTGCCGATCACCGAGCAGGGCGTCACGACCGCCGACATCACGTTCATCGACTTCTTCGTCCCCGGGATCCTGGCGATGAGCCTGATGAACTCCGGCGTGATCGGCCTCTCGACGGCCTTCGTGACCTACCGCGAGCGGGGCATCCTGCGCCGGATGAAGGTGACGCCGTTTCCGATCTCGAGCTTCATCCTGGCCCGGGTCCTCTCCCAGATGATCGTCGCAATCGCTCAGTCGGTCATCCTGGCGGGGATGGCGGTGCTGATCTTCGGGCTGGACATCCGCGGCAGCCTGCCGCTGGTCCTCCTCGTGATCCTGATCGGCGCGCTGGCGTTCCTCGCGATCGGCTTCGCCATCTCCGGCTTCGCCCGCAACGTCGAGACGGCGGCCAGCTACGCCAACCTGGTCACGTTCCCCATGCTCTTCCTCTCGGGCGTGTTCTTCGGCATCGACAGCGCGCCCGCGTGGCTGCGCCCCATCACCAGGGTGCTGCCCCTCTCGTACCTGGTCGACGCGCTGCGCGAGCCGATGACGCGGGGAAAGGGAATCGAGGCGATCTGGGTCGACCTGGTGGTGCTGGTGGTCACCTTCGTCGTCGCGATGGCGTTCGCCATCCGCTTCTTCCGGTGGGACGCCCGCGGCACCGGGTAGCCGCCCCCGTGCCGCCGGCCCACCTTCCCCGCGGCCGAGCGGCCAGAAGCCGATCGGTCTCTCGGCCGGTGGCCCGTGCGGCGGGTCGTGGTTCGGGTCGGGATGCGGCCCAGCTCACGAGTTGCCCCCGGGTCGGCAAGTTCTCCGGGATCCGTCGGTCCGGTGGCAGTATGAGCGCGTCGGCGGCAATGCTCGCCCGCGCCAAGCCCCGAGGTCAGAGGTTCAGGCACCGAGCCGTCTGATACGGCGTCCGGGTGTACGGTGGTGGTAGCGGAGGCGGGCGCTGGCCGGGCCCGCCCGGGGCTTGCCCCGGGCTCAGGAACGAAGCCGGATGAAGCCAGCCGAGGACCCGTCGGACCAGGCGCCCGGTGACCGACCGGATCCCGTCGTACCGTGACTGCAGGCCATGGTTCTGTGGCCCGGGGACGATCAGGACGGCGTCGCGGCCACGGTGGGCGAGGCGATCGGGGGTGCCGGGGACGCGGCCGGCGGCAGGGCTTCCGTAGCGGTCGGGGGCGGCTCGCCTGGCACGACCGGCGGCGGCACGAAGATCGGGGGCGGATCCTCCTCAGGGACGTCGATCTCGGAGACGCTGAGCGCGATGGGTCGCTGGTCGCCCTCTCCCTGGTTGAAGGTGTAGGCCATCCCGACGACCCGCTCGCGGTCGGTCCGGCCCTCGTCCCCCTGGGGCAGCGACCGGCAGGTCCCGTCGGCGAGGTCGACGTCGATGGCGATCGGCGCGGCGACCTGCTCGCCCCGGGGCAGCGAGATGCGCAGCCGGGTCACCTCGCCCGCCGCGATCGCCTCCCGGATCGTGTCCGCGTTCGTGAGGAGACACGTCGGCCGGTCGGTCCCGTCGTCGTCGCCGGTCGTCGCCAGGACCACGCCGAGCAGCGCCAGCAGGACGACCCCGCCGGCGACGAGCACCGCGACCGCCCCCAGCGGCCGCCCACCGAGCACACCCTCGACCGCCGTTCGGGCCCGATCAAGCGTCGCGGGCGGCCGCCCGTCGTCGACCACGAGCTGGTGTTCGTGCTCGCGATCGACGGCGGGATCAGTCGGGGCAAGGTCCCCCCGTCCCGGGCGACCGTCCGCCCACCCGTCGCGGTCGTCGCCGTCCATCCGTGTCCCGCTCCCTCCGGCCGGGCGCCCCTAGCGTCCGCGGCAGTGTAGGGGGGCACGGGGACACGCTCAACCGGGACCGCGGCGCGAGGGCGAGGACGTCGCGACCCAGGCGGGTCACACCACCGGCAAGGTGCTCGGTGGGCGATTGGCGACGGCGAGAGCGTGCTCACCTGGTCGGGCATGGTGGTCGCGAGCGCGGCGTAAAGGTCCGTGAAGCACCCCACCTGGACGCCGGACACGGCGCCAACCGGTCGGAACGTGCCGTCGCGGGTGGTCTCGGCCAGGCCGCGCGCCGCGGCGCACTGGTCGCGGAGCATCGGCAGCATCCCCTTCGCCGCAGCGCCGGTGGCGAGGCGCTCGCCGATGGGGTCGCCGACGCGCGGGGCATCGGTGTTGTCGTCGAAGAAGAACGTGCCGACCACGTCGACGCCGTGGTTCCCGGCCTCCAGCCGCGGCAGGATCATGCGTCCCAGCTTGTTGCTCGCGGTCTGACCCGACGTGCTGAAGACAGAGGGAACCGCGCCGCGCGGTCGGTGCCGCGCTCCGTGTGCCAGCACGGCCGGCGCCGCCGGGCCCCGCGCCGGCACCCCGCTCCCCATCCCCAGCGTCCGCCCGGCGCCGGCGAAGCCAGACAGGTACCTCGAGGCCGGTCGGGGGCAAGCGATTCCGCTGCGGCAGGAGGCCTGTCGCACCCCCTGAACACGGGCTTGCACGCGACAGTGGCCGACGCGACCATCGGGTAAGAAGTGGGTGTGACGGCCTTCTGAGGGTGGAGGTCTATCGGCTAGGACGCGGTCGGCTCTGCCTGGAGAGCCCGGCGACGGTTCACGAGGTCAATCTGAAGGGAGACACCGTTGAGCGAATCGAACTCGGCTGCCGGGACGCGCACCTCAGCCGTCATCAACGCTCCACGTGAAGTGCTCTTCCGCGCGTTCACGGACCCCGCCGCCTTGGAGGCCTGGCAGTCACCGGGAGAGATGACCGGCAGGGTCCACGAGTTCGACGCCCGCGTCGGCGGGGGGTACCGCATGTCGCTCTACTACCCCCCGTCGCAGCAGGTGGCCCGCGGCAAGACCGCGACGCGCGAGGACCGGTACACGGCACGGTTCGTGGAGCTTTCACCCCCGACGAGGATCGTCCAGGCGATCTCGTTCGACTCGGACGATCCCGCCTTCGCGGGCGAGATGACCATGGTGGTGACGTTCGAGCATCGCCACGGCGGGACAGAGGTGACCATCGTCTTTAAGCGCCTCCCGCCAGGCATCCGACCCGAGGACAACGATGCTGGAACGCGGTCGTCACTCGAGAAGTTGGCCCGCTTCGTCGAAGGCAGGATGAACGAGGTCCGTCCGGTTGGCGCCGGATCGTGAGATCGACCGCGACCCACGACCAGCCGTCGGTTGCTGTCCTCCCCTGGCGGGCCACCTACGCCACGGGGACGGTTGGGGGTACGGAGGGCACGGGCAAGGCGACTACGGTCGCGAGTCGAGCTGGCCAACGACCGGCAAGGGTTCGCGCTGCCGCCGCACACGCCGCGGAAGCGTCTCCGCAGAAGGCGTGGACGGGAGCGTGTTCTAACGCCGTGGAGGCGAGCCGGCAGACCGATCACGTGATGCCGACGTGTAGGACCCAGGACGCGCTCACGGAGATGTCCGACCAAGCGCTGACGCCGCAATGGCCAGGCACCAGGGCAACGGTGGGTAGATCCG
>CADCWG010000182.1 GCA_902806335.1 uncultured Thermomicrobiales bacterium
AGACGCGACGGGGGGGCGCGGGGCAAGGCGGCGCGTCCGGCGGTGGGGAGGGGGAGGCCAAACCAGAATCGATCGCTGGCCGCCGCGTCGCGGCGGTCGGCACCAGGAGGCAGATTGTCGGTCGGCGAGGGCGCGGCGAGCGGTCGGCGAGGGCGCGGCAGGGGGTCGGCCGGTTGGCATCGCGCCCTGCCTCTTGCCAACCCGCCCAGGCGGGCCAACTCCCGTGAGTTCGGGGAGGAGGCCGCATGAGCGTGGGGGTCGCCCGCGGTTGTCGGGGTGTCGGTCAGTCTCCGGGCAGCACGGGCGCGGCGGTCTCGTCGGCGGCGGGGGCGGTGGCGATGCCGGGGGGCGGGGCGGTCCGGGCGCCCTCGCGGCGCTCCCAGCCCGTGGCGAAGAGCGGCAGGAAGTTCGAGACCTCGTAGGGGTGCTTGGCGACCTCGGCCCAGTTCAGATCGACGCCCAGGCCCGGCCCCTCGGGGAGCTGGATCCGGCCGTCGACGAGCGTCGCGGGGTGGTCGACCAACTCGCGCTCCCATTCGACGTTGAACTCGTCGAAGAGCTCCTGGACGAGCAGGTTCGGGGTGCAGGCGCCGAGCTGGAGGCAGGTCGCGGTCGAGATCGGCCCCTGCGCGTTGTGGGGGGCGACGACCGCGTAGTGGGCGTCGGCCATCGCGCTGACCTGCCGGGTGCGCCAGATCCCGCCCATGCTGCCCGGCTCGGGCTGGAGGATGTGGACGGCGTTGTGGGCGAGCAGCTCGGCGAACTGGTGGGTGCTGGAGAAGCTCTCGCCGGTGGCGATCGGCACGGTGACCTTGCGGGCGACCTCGGCCACGGCGTCGATCTTCAGGTGGTGGGTCGGCTCCTCGAACCAGGTCGGCTCGAACTCGGCCAGCCGCTCGCCGAGCCAGACCGCCTCGGCGACGGAGAAGCGGCAGTGGCCCTCGATCATGATCTCGATCTCGGGGCCGACGGCCTCGCGGACGGCGCGGACGATCGCCAGCGAGAGGTGCCGCTCGGTGGGGTCCATCGTCCGGTAGTTGGCGCCGAACGGGTCGAACTTGAGCGCCTTGTAGCCGCGGGCGACCACCGCCTGGGCGCGCTCGGCGAAGCTCTCGGGGGTGCGGGGGCCGGCGTACCAGCCGTTGGCGTAGGCGGGCAGGTCCTGGTGGTAGCGGCCGCCGAGCAGGTCGTAGATCGGGCGGCCGGTCGCCTTGCCGATGATGTCCCAGCAGGCGACCTCGATCGCGGCGACGGCGTTCATCTGGACCTGGCCGCCCTCGGAGTAGAGGTCGCGGGTCATCCGCTGGAAGATCGTCTCGACCTGGAAGGGGTCCATCCCCTCGTAGCGCGGGGCCATCTCGTGGACGGCCGCCTCGACGGTCTTGGCGAAGGCGTTGAGGGTGCCCTCGCCGATGCCGTAGAGGCCGTCCTGGTCGGTGTCGAGCCGCACGAAGAGCCAGTTCTTCCAGGGGTTGCCGACGATGTAGGTCGTCGCCCGCGTGATGCGCATGGTTGGGATCCCTCCAACGTCTCCCTAACTCGTGACCGCGCGCCACCCGCGCGGCCAGTGGGCCTGAATCGTGACCCCGCGCCAGAGGGGGCACGTCGAATCCGGTCTGCCGCTGGCATCGAGCCGACCTTCCGGCCGAAC
This sequence comes from uncultured Thermomicrobiales bacterium, assembly GCA_902806335.1. GTDB lineage: Bacteria > Chloroflexota > Chloroflexia > Thermomicrobiales > UBA6265 > CADCWG01. The sequence continues at coordinate 1,652 of CADCWG010000182.1, forward strand.
GGTCGTGGTGCATCTTACCGACGACCGCTCCCCCGGCGCTGACCGGTCCGACGGCGTCACTGGATGCGTCCGGCGGCTCCTCCACGCTCCACCCACTTCCCATCCAACGGGCCGCGGACCAGTGCTCAATCGACCAGATGGCGCACCAGTAGGTCGTCGGTTGGATCGCCGCCGAGCGTCGTTCGGCCCCCCGGAGCAGACCCGGCGACGACGACATCGCGGCCCCAGCCGACAACTCAGCGTCCGCGGGTCCGTCACCGTGCTGGGCTGATCGGGCGGCACCGCGTACGGAGTGCACAGTCGTCACCTGCCGGGACACACCCAGCCAGTCCACCAGCGACCAGGGGACCATCGGCGCCCCTGTCGGGTACCTCAGACCTCCCTTGAGCGGCGACGACCGCGCGTCCACCGCCCACCGGCCGTGGTATCGGCTCGCCGCGCTCTGGCCGACCGAAGCCTTATCGGAGTCATGGGACAGCCCACGGCACCGATCCGCGGCGATACTGCGGGCTCGACCGCAATCAGCCACATCGAAGCGCAGCGGGGAGCACCATGACGCCCGAACTCGACCAGGCGGCGGCGAAGGTCGGTAGCACCGGCGCGGCGCGGCCGACCCCGCCGGACTACGCGGAGCGGGTCTACGCCGGGGTGCTCGGGAAGCTGATCGGGGTCTACCTGGGGCGGCCGTTCGAAGGCTGGACCTACGACCGGATCATGGCCGAGCTCGGCGAGGTCGACGGCTACGTGCACGAGCGGCTCGGCGCGCCGCTGGTGGTCACCGACGACGACATCACCGGCACGTTCACGTTCCTGCGGGCGCTCGCGGACCACGGCACCGGGCTCGACCTCACCCCGGCCCAGGTCGGCGAGACCTGGCTCAACTACGTGGTCGAGCGGCGGACGATCTTCTGGTGGGGCGGGCTCGGCAACTCGACCGAGCACACCGCCTACCTCCGCCTCAAGCACGGCGTCCCCGCCCCCGCCAGCGGGGCGATCGCGACCAACGGCCGGACCATCGCCGAGCAGATCGGCGCCCAGATCTTCATCGACGGCTGGGGGATGGTCGCACCGGGCGACCCGGAACTCGCCGCCGACCTGGCCCGCCGCGCCGCGAGCGTCAGCCACGACGGCGCGGCCGTCCACGGCGCCCAGGTGATCGCGGCGATGGAGGCGCAGGCCTTCATCGAGCCCGACCTCGGCAAGCTGCTCGACACCGCGCTCGGCCTGATCCCGCCCGACTCGATCATCCGCCGGCTGGTCGACGACGTTCGGGGGTGGCACACCGCCGAGCCCGACTGGCGCCGGACGCGGGAGCGGATCGCGGCCGACTACGGGTACGACACGTACCGCGGCGCCTGCCACATGGTCCCCAACCACGCGCTGATCCACCTCGCCCTGCTCTACGGCGGGGACGACTTCCGGCGCGCGCTGACGATCGTCAACACGGCGGGCTGGGACACCGACTGCAACGCCGGCAACGTCGGCTGCCTGCTCGGGATCAAGAACGGCCTGGCGACGATCGACGGCTCCGGCTACGACTGGCGCGGTCCGGTCGCCGACCGGATGTACCTGCCGACCGCCGACGGCGGGCGCGCCGTGACCGACGCCGTGACCGAGACCTACCACGTCGTCAACGCCGGTCGGTCGCTGGCCGGCGAGCCCCCGCTGGCGCCGAAGGGCGGCGCCCGGTTCCACTTCACGCCGCCGGGTTCGGTCCAGGGCTTCACCGGGGACCCCGCCGGCGCCCCGTCGATCGTCGAGAACGCCCCGCTCCCCGGGGGAACTGGTGAGCGCGGGCTGGCGATCCGGTACCGCGACGCGGGGCCCGGCGCGCCGGCGCGGGCGACGACCGCGACCTTCACCCCGCCCGACGCGGTGGCGATGCGCGGCTACGAGCTGCTCGCCTCCCCGACCCTCCACCCCGGCCAGACCGTGACCGCGCGGGTGATGGCGGATGGGGGCAACCGGGCGCCGGCCAGGCTCCGGCTCGTGCTGCGCGCCTACGGCCCCGGCGACCGGCCGCGGGTGCTGCCGGGGCCGGACACCGTCATGGCGCCCGGGACGGACCGCACGCTGACCTGGGCGGTGCCGGACACCGGCGGCTACCCGATCTTCGCCGTTGGGGTGGAGGTGTCGGGTGCCGACGGAGACGGGAGCGGGACGGTCTACCTGGACCGGCTGGGCTGGGACGGGGCGCCGTCCGTCGTGCTCGGCCGGCCGGCGGGGGACGACCCCGGCGAGCTGTGGCGCCGAGCCTGGGTCGCCGGGGTCGACCAGTTCGAGGGTCGCTGGCCGGAGCCGTACCGGGTCGTCCAGAACGGGGGGACGGGCCTGCTCAGCCAGGGCGGCCGGTCGTGGGACGACGTCCGGGTCGAGGCGCCGGTCTGGTCGTTCCTGATGCGGACCGGGGGGATCGCGGTTCGGGTCCAGGGGCTGCGCCGCTACTACGCGCTGCTGGTCGGCCCCGACGGCGTGGCGAAGTTGGTCAAGGCGCGGGACGGCGAGGTGACGCTCGCCGAGGCTCCCCTCCCCTGGGAGGCGGGCCGGCCCTACCGGCTGGCGCTGCAGGCGCGAGGCGATCGGCTCGACGCCTGGGTCGACGGCCGGCACCTGTTCGGCGTCGAGGACACCGAGCGGCCCCTCACGGACGGCGGTGTGGCCCTGGTCTGCACCGAAGGCTGCCTGTCGGCGGACGCGGTGACGGTCGGGCCGGCGGCGTAGGGGCGCGACCCGCGCCCGCCCGGCGGCCCGCCCGCACCAGGGTTTGAGGATACGTCCCCATTCGGGTGACCGATCCCTGTGGCCCCGCGCGGCGGATGGGGCCACCGGCCCCGTGCCGGTGGTGGGTGGCTGGGACGCGGACGGTGGGCTGGGGGGCGGCGGGAAGGTGGCGG
>CADCWG010000183.1 GCA_902806335.1 uncultured Thermomicrobiales bacterium
CCGGCGCCGGACCCGGCGGTGGCCGCCGCCGCGGCCGGCGCGGGGGACACGGGCGACCCGGCGGACCGCCCGATCGACAGCGACGGCCCCGCGGCCGCGGGGGAGGACGAGGAGGAGATCGACGACCCGGTGACCCACCCGCGGACGGCGCCGGCCGTGATGACCGAGGCGGTGCTGGGGTTCAACGAGCAGTTGGAGCGGCTCGGCGAGGTGACCGTGGTGCTGCTGCTCGGGGGGATGCTGACCCTGGGCGACGCGCCGTGGGCGGTGCCGTGGGCGGTGGTCTGGTTCGCGCCGCTGCTGTTCCTGGTGATCCGGCCGTTCTCGGTCTGGCTGGGGCTCTTCGGCAGCCGGACCAGCTTCCCGCAGCGGCGGCTGGTCTCCTGGTTCGGGATCCGGGGGATCGGCTCGGTCTACTACCTGACCTACGCGGTGGTGCACGGGGTGGAGGGAGCGGTGGCGGCGGACCTGGCCGGGCTGACGCTGGCGGTGGTGGCGATCTCGATCGTGATCCACGGCGTGTCGGTGATGCCGCTGATGCGCCGGTACGGGGAGCGGACGGCGCAGCCGGTGCCCGGGCGGGCGATGCGGCGGGCCGGGGGGTAGGGCGGGGGCGGGAGGGACGAGGCCGCGCGTCGAGGCCGGGGCGCGACGGTGAGGGCGACCGTCCGTGCCGGACGACGACCGGGTGACGGCGCGTTGGAGATGAGGCGCGGCGGTGGGGGGCAGGGCGCACGGCCGTGCGCCCCAACCGGGACGACCGGCGATCGTCGGCGCGGGACGCCCGGGCGACGGCGACCGTGGGACGGCGACCGCGGGACGGCGATTAGACGACGGATTTCGGTCGACGGCGCGTCCGAACCGGGGGGAGGCGGTTGGGGGCAGGGCGCACGGCGGTCGGGGGCGCACGGCGGTCGGGCCCACGGTGGTAGGGGCGCACGGCCGTGCGTCCTCATCGGGGCGCCGTCGCGCGCCGACGGGACGCCGCCGCCCGGCCGTCATCCCGTCGGCGCGCGACGGTGATCGGGCGATGCCACGTCGGGGCCGAGGCGGGCGACGGCGCCCTGGAACCGAACCGGGCGACGGCGCGTCAGCATGGAGGCGGGGCGGTGGGGGGCAGGGCGCACGGCCGTGCGCCCCTACGAACGTCGCGCGCGTTCTTTGCCGTGACCCACGCGCGATGGCCCGCGGATCGTTGACGGCCGGCGTGGCGACGGTCGCCGCGCCGCGCTCGGAGGAGGGTGACATGCGTCGGTTCCGGTTCCGGTTCCCGATCCCGGTCCTCTGCGGGGTGCTCGCCGTCGTCCTGGCCAATCCGGTCCTCGCCCGTTCGACCCTGGCCGATGCCCGAGGGGCAACCCCGGCACCGGCCGCTGGCGACCTCCACGTAACCGAGCAGCGCGAAGTAACGATCGACGGTGGCTGGCCGGCGGCCCTCTCACCGGACGGCCACTGGCTCGCCGTCTGGCGGGAGGCGGGGGACGCCGAGAACCCGGTTGACGAAGCGGGCGGGTCGATCTGCGCCTACGACGCGGCGACGCTCGCGGAGGATCGCTGCGCGGCGACGACCGCGGCGTCCTTCGACGCCAACTCCGCGACCTGGTCGCCGGACGGAACCCGCCTCGCGTTCACCGAGAACCTGTCCGAGTACTTTGACGATGCCGACCTCTGGGTGTTCGACGCCGCGGCGGGTACCGTGACCAATCTGACCGACGACGGCACCGATGATCTCTTCGTCGGCGCCGACCCGAGCACGGCGCTCGGCGACCTCGCCCCCGCCTGGTCGCCGGACGGGACCGAGATCGCCTTCGCGCGCTCGGTCGTCGACGAGACCGAGCTGTACGAGACCGCCCTCTACCGCATCGCGGCCGAGGGCGGGGAACCGCGGAAGGTCGTGGACCTCGACCCCGGCGAGAGGTTGCCGGTCTTCGCGGGGGTCCGCTGGCAGGACGACGACACCCTCCTCTACTCGGTCGTGAGGGGCAACGGGTCCGGGAACGGGGCCAGCGGCGACGGGCTATGGGCGGTCTCCGCCGATGGGGGCGAGCCGCGGCGCGTGCTCGATGCGGACCCGGTGAAGGGGCCGCCGATCCTCGTCGCGGTCTCGACCCAGGGCCAGGGTCTCCTGTTCTACCCACGGGTCCAGGCGTCGGCGTCGACCTCGAGGGAGGAGTCGGCCTTCGCCGTGATCGACCTGGCGACCGAGGAGGTCGAGCCGCTCGAGCCGACGGCCGCGACGGACGCGACGGACGCGACGGCCCCGTACCGGCGGGTGCGGACCGCCGCCTTCTCGCCGGACGGGGGACGCTTGCTCGTCGCCACCGGAGGCATCGAGTATGACCGCCTGGTCGTGCGCGACCTGACGACCGGCGACGAACGGGAGGTGCCGCTCCCGCGAGAGCAGCTACGTTTCAGCGTCCACCCGTTGGGGGGCGGCACCACCTGGGCGACCAACGGCATCGTCTTCGTCGTCGCGCCGGGCCGGGCCGGGACCCTCGTGCGCCTGGAGGCCGACTAGAGCCTGCCTCGGGCTGACCTTCCCAGGGGGGCGGTGACGAACCCGGACCCGCACCATGGGCGCGCGGCGATGTGCCCCGACGGGTGGTCCGTCGTGGGGCGCTGCACCCCGTCCGCGTCGGCTCCGGGCGCGGGACTGCCGGCCGGGCGACGGGCGCACCGCCGTGCGCCCCTACCGGGCCATCCGCGCCCGGCCCGCCCCGGGGGCGGCCGGGAGGGAGGACGGGGGGGGAGGTGTCGGACGGGGCGGGCGCAAGGGGTTCTTGAGGGGGCCCTCAGGACAACCGACGCTGATCTTGAGAAGGTGGTTGGCAGACCATCGCCTGGCATCGTCATACGGATTGTGGTGGGCTGAACCAGGGGAATACACACGCCGATACCCCAAGAAGATGTACACCATGAGCATCCCGGCAGGTTAGGCGCCCCGCACAGGCTTTCGGGAGCGGGCGCGGACGTCATGATGGTTGTTGGCCCGGACCAGCGCCGGGCTTGTTGCCCTCACCTGCCCTGACGACACGGCCTCTTCGTTGGATCGGAACGTCAAGCAGGGTCGACCCACCAAGGTACCACCCTATTCGCCGGCACGTACTAAGTCGGACTGGACCGGACCACCGGTGGCGAGCGGGAGCGGATCGAATGGCGGCCCAGACGTTCAACTTGTCGTGCTCCCGACACGTTTCGTCTCTTTGACGCGTCACGAACTTCTTCGCCTGATCCGATAAACTCCAACCTTGTCGAGGCTCGGCTTGTCCGAAAGGCGGACTGGTTGCTGCCTGGATGAGTCCGGGCACCAAGGGGGTCTCATGAAGCGGGTGTTGATTCTTGTCGTTCTCCTGATCGGCGTCCGAGTCGGTGCTGCAGCCCCTTTGGTTGCCCAGTCGGAAGTGCCCACAGGACCGCATGCGTCCGGCGACGGCTGGGCCTTCACCGTCCTGGCCGCCCTCGTCGGTCCCGAGTTCGGCGAGCCGCTGAACTGGGGCCCGAACGAGGATGGGCGGGACTTCTTGCTGGTCACGATGCGGGTCACCAACACCACCGACGACGACGACTTTATCAAGTCCGACCGTTTCGGCATTGTCTCCGGCGGTGGGCTCGTCGACGCCGACGATGGGCTGTCGAAGCGCCCCGACGAACTCGGTATCCCGGCGATGGGTGACGCGATCGGCGACCAGGTCGGCGGCGGTGCGACGAAGGACTACATCCTCGGCTGGCGCGTCGACGGCGATCTCGACGAGTACATCCTCGACTTCGGCCTCGGCGAGGCCAGTCGCCTCGACCTGGCCCCGTGGATCGCCCAGGACATCGACCCGGTCGAGCTTATCCCCGACCCCGCCGATCGCCCGACGCCGCCCCCGACCGCCACGTTGGCGTCCACGTCGACTCGGGCGCCGACGAGTGCGGGGGCGGACGAGAATCGAGGCACCCCGGACGATGGAGAGAGGTCGGCTGGGGCCGGTACTCCGGACGGACTCACGCTCGACGCGGACTATCCGGCCGACAGCCAGCGGGATCGGATCGGCGGGACGGGCCTTCAGTTCGTGGAGGTCCCCGACGATGCGCCGGACGAGGTCGGCGTGTTGACGGCCGGTCGCGGCACCGACGGCTCGTGGGGGGCCATCGTCCGCAACGGATCGGACGATTTCATCACGGGCGTATCCGTTGCGGCGGTCGATGCCGACGGGGACCTCGGATCAACGGACTCGGTCTTCCCGACGTTCCTCGAGCCGGGCGACATCGGCGTCGTTGTCGGGACCGCGGACGACGCCGACCCGGATCGCGAGGCGGGACCCGCGTCGGCAGAGGTGACCGACAGCCAGGACATGACCGAGTCACTTGACGAGGATTCGGGGCCAGCCAATGCGGGTGTCTCGGTGATCTCGGCGGCGATCATCGACGGAGACGACGGGCCCGAGGTACTGGTGACCGTCGAGAACATCGTCGACGACCCCGTCGTGGCCCCGGAGGTCGGGGCCCTGTGCTTCGACGAGACGGGCGCGATCGTCGGCAGCCTGTCCCGCGACTTCTCGGACGAGTACGACTTCGTGGAGGGCGACGGCGAATTCACCGGCACGATTCCGGTGGGCGACATCCCGTGCCACGCGGTGTTGGCGGGTGCCAGCACAACGCTCTACGAAGCGCCGGAGGCGCCCAGGCCGACGAGCACGGTACGGCCGCGACCCGCGAACACGCCCGAGACGAAGCCGACCGCGACCGAGGCGGCGGAGAGCGGCGCGATCACGGACGACGAGCAAGCCTATCTCGACGCGGTGGTCAGAGACACTCAGGAACTCGGCGACGCGAGTTCGGAGCTAGGAGATCTCTTCAGCGCCGCCGGGGACGAAGAATACCTGGTCCTGGATGCCGACTGGCAGGCCGAGGTGGAGTCGCAACTCGACGTGTTCACCGACGCCTACGACCGCGCCCAAGGCCTTTCACCGTCGGAGCGGCAGGCCGAAATCCACGAACTTTGGCTTTCGATCACGTCGCTCGTCGTGTCGGCGGCCGACGACTACCGGCTGGGCATCGACACGCTGGACCCGGCCCTGCTCACGTCGGGGAACGAAAAGCTGAACCAGGCAACGGCGCTGACCGACGACCTTCGGGACGCGATCGCCGCGTTCCGGGACGATCCTGGCGCCGCAAGTGGCTCGACCGGCGGCAGCGAGACGATCAGCGGCCCGGTGGCGGGCTGCGAGGCGTTCGCCACCTACGAGGATGCCCAGGCGTACTACGCGGATCATCCTGAGGAGCAACCCACCATCGACCCGGACGCCGACGGATTGGCCTGCGAGGTCTACTTCGGACGCGGCTAGTGGTCTGTCACACCTCGGCCGCGGCGGGACGTCTCCCGGTCGGGGTGACGTCCGAGCCGCCCTGGGGACCGCGGGGGCACGGCATGCCGTGCCCCAACCGGCGAGGCGCGATTGACGGGCCACCAGGGAGTGTCTGCGACGCCGATAACCGCAGGAAGATGCGGGTGACGGCGACGACAATCGCCACCGGCGCGAAGTTCTCGTCAATCTCGGCCATAGGCTGAGTCCAGCAAGCCGTCCCGCCCTTGAGCGAGCGGTCGGTTCGTGTCGGCCAGACGCCCCTGAGGGGCCGATCCGTCCGGCGGACCGCGTTGTCGTCGGACAGATCGGCGCGATCACGGGGTCTGCAAACACGGCGATCGGCAAACGTAAGCGGTCGCCCGGGTGCGTGGCCAGCAGCGCCGAGCCAGGGCGCCGTACGCGGGGATGACGGAGAAGGGGTCGCGACGGGTGCGAGGAGGGTGACCAAGGGTTTTCTCAGGTTCCGCGCGCTGGGCACGCGACACTCCCCACCCGACCCGCAGCCGATCATAAAGGCGCGTGGCGAGTTGAAGACCTTGGTGGCGACGCCCACCAGCGGGAGGACCGGGTGGCGGGGTTCGAGCTGATCGTGGAGCCGGACGAGGAGGACGCCGACGCGGGGCGGGTGCTCGTCGACGGCACGGTCGGTGGTCGCCCGTACCGGTTTCTGCTCGACACCGGGACCGCGCGGACGTGCGTCCGGCTCGACGCCCATACCGCCGGGTTCGCCCGCGTCGGCTCGAGCGACTCGTCGGGGCTCTTCGGCCGGGGGACGGACGACCTCGTCACGGCGCCGAGCATCGAACTCGGCCCCATCGCGCGGACGAACTTCCCGGTGGCTCGCGTGGCGCGGGCCGACCCGGCCGTCGCCAACCTGATCGGGATGGACCTGCTCGGGGACCACCGCTGCCACGTCCGCTTCGACGAGCACCGGGTGGTGGTCGACCCACCGGAGGAGCCGGGCGGCGGCGCGACCCGGGCGCTGTTCCTCGACCGCGTCGGCCATCCCTACGTCGACGTCCGGTTCGGGGACATCGCCGCGGCCGCCGTCTGGGACAGCGGCGCGGGGATCACGATCGCCGACCTGACCTTCGTGCGGCGGCACCCGGCGCTGTTCCGGGAGACCGGGCGGTCGCGCGGCACGGACGCCACGGGGGCCACCATGGAGACGCCGATGCTCTCGATGGCGGCGGCCACGATCGGCGACCGGGCGTTCCCGCCGCACACCGTGGCGGGTGTCGACCTGTCCGGCGTCAACGCCACGATCGACGCGCCGATGGACCTGATCCTGGGGTACAGCACGCTCGCCAGGGCGAACTGGTGGTTCGACTTCCCGGGCCGGCGGTGGGGGGTCACCGCCGTGCTGGAGCGCGTCTGAGGCACGGGGGCACGCCCCGAGGGCACGGGGCCGCCGGCGGCCTGGTCGGCCGGGGACTCCCCTCCTCCGGGGGGCCGGTTCCAGCGGGAACGCCCCCGTCCGCGAGCGCGGTTCGGACTGCCGGCGTCCGGTGGCGGCGACCGGCGGGGTCTCCTCCGGCCCCGCCCTGGCCGGCGAGGGAACGGGGGCGGGATGCGGACGGAGAGGGTGCTCTGGTGGGCCGCGACCGGGTGCGCGCTCGTGGTCTGCGCGATGGCGGCGGGTTCGCGGACCGAGCGCACCTACGGCCGGCGCGGCGAGGACGGCTTCACTGTCGCCACCGAGGGGCTCGGGCGGGGCGCGGTCTGGACGGTCGCGTCGGGAATGGCGGCGCTCGCGGCGCTCGTGATCGCGGGGCGGCTGCGCCCCCGGCTGCCGGGCGCGGCCGCGGGGGCGGGAATGGGCCGGCCTGCTCGAAGAGCGCGGTCGGCCGCGGGACTATGCCCTCAACATCGCCGCCGGCCTCCCCGGCGCGACCGTGGCCGGCGCGGTGGGGGCCGGGCTCGCCCTGGTGCTCGCGGTGGGCTGGCTGGTGGCGGGCGAGGGGTGACGCGCGGGCGGAGGAAACCGACGGCGTCCGTGCGGGTGTCGGCGGCGCGGGTCGCCGAGGTCCCAGGCGGCCACCTTCGGTCACGACCCGACGAACCTCCGAGCCGTCTCGCCGCGAGCGCGACATCGCCCGCCCCCAATCGACGTCCGGGGAGGTGGTCCGTAGACTCGGGGGGGCGAATCCCCGCGCGAGAGGAGGCATCAATGGCGACGACTCCCACCCCCCAGCCGACCTGCGTCGTCGTCCGCGCCGGCGAGACGTTCGCGGGCAAGCAGGGGCTGTCCTACTTCGCCGGGGTCTCGGCCGAGACGGTCGGGGCGACCGGCATCTGCATGCACCTGGTCACCCTGCCGCCCGGCGGGCGGGCGAAGGCCCACCTCCACGCGGCGCACGAAACGGCGCTCTACGTCCTGAGCGGCGAATCGGAGACCTGGTTCGGGGAAGGGCTGCGGCAGCGCGTCACGGCGCGCGCCGGCGAGTTCGTCTACATCCCCGCCGGGATGCCGCACCTGCCGGCGAACGCGAGCGCGACCGAGCCGTGCGTCGCGGTCCTGGCCCGGACCGACCCCAACGAGCAGGAGAGCGTCGTCCCGCTGCCCGAGCTCGACGGCATGGTCGGCGGCTGACGGGACCCGCCGGGAGCGCAGCGGGATCCGGTCCGATACCTCCCTGCGCCGCGGACGATCCCCGGGGGGCACGACGCCCGCATCCGTTCTGTCAAGCAGGGGCGCCGGGCGTTCGCTCCTCCCCCGCTCCCACGGGGACGACGGGGACGACGGGGACAGGCGCGGGCCGGGGCTCGCCGCCGCGTTGGGCTGGCCCGGCGCGGAGCGCCGACCGTGGGCATCGCCCGCGTCGGACCGCTGTTGCGAGACGCCGCGTCGCTCGGGATGGCGCCAGCGCGCCACCGGTTCGGGTCATAGGGCCGATCCTCGACAACGCGCGACCCCACGGTGGCCGTCCCGACTGAGAGCCGACCGCATGACGGTCACGCTGCCGGCGCGCGGTGCTCGCAGGCAGGGGACACGGCCGCCCCCGAGCCCCGGACCCCGCGGCCCTCGGACGACGCATCTGCGGCGCTTCGGTCGGCCTTGCACCGGGGACGAATCGGCTGGCGGCCGCCCTGCCGCAATCACCGCCAGAGATCGGAGCACCGTCGGACGCGAGGAAGCCCGTCCAGAGGGCTGGACGGGCTTCCGCTGGTTATCCCTCCCCGGACGACGCGGACCAGCCCGACGGCTGCGTCGTTCCGGGGAGGCGTCGTCCGCCGACCAAGGGGGGCGTCCGCCTCACGGCGGACGCCGATCCCTGCGGCCAGTCGGTCACTGGACGGTCAGGGTGCCGACCATGCCCGCCTGGCGGTGCCCCGGCACGGAGCAGTAGTACTCGTAGGTGCCGGCCGGCAGGTTGACCGTCACGTCGGACATCCCGCCCGGCTGGAGGTCGCCCGAGTAGACCTGCGGTTCGTCGATCAGGAAGTTGTGGACCGCGGCGCCGTTGTTGACGAAGTGGAAGGTGACGTCGGTGTTGGCCGGGATGCTCAGCTCGGTCTGGACGAAGAGGATGTCGGCCATCTCGACCGTGACCGTCGTCGCGGCCGCGGCACCGGAGCCGGCCGCCTCCGCACCCGGCGTGGCGGCGGACGGGGTGCCGCACGGCACCAGACCGACCGGGGTGCCGGGCGCGACGCCGCCCGGGGTGGCGGCCGTCTCGGGCGCGGCGACGGTGGCGGCGGGCGAGGCGTCCAGCCCGGCTTCCGGTGTCGCGCAGAGCAGATCGGTGGGCGTTCCCCCGGCCGCCGGGGTCCCCGGGTCCTGGGCCACGGCGAAGCCGCCCAGGCTGAGTCCCAGCAGGGCAACGAGGATCGCGAAGGTGGAGGTAACTCGCCGCATATGTCCCCTCCCGTGGCGTGCCGATGACGTCGGCCAGGGACAGGACGTCTGCCCCGCCGCCGCCGCCCGATGGTCGCCTTGGCTACAGACTGGGCCTGCACAATCTGTGCCGACCGGGGGGTGTCCTGGCCCGGACATGAGGGCGTGCGGAACCGCCCGCCCTGGCCCTCGCCCGGGGCGAGGAGCGGCCCGCCCGGCGACGTCCCGCCTCGGGTGGCGGTACTGGGCTCCAGGGACGGCAAGGTCGATCGGGCGGGGCGCCGTCGCCACCGCCCAGCGTGCCACCGACAGGGCCCGGCCCAGGGGTCCGGGCCTTGGGCGGGACGCCGCCTGGTCCGGGCGCGGACGCGCCACGGCGGCGGCGACCTGCCCCCGGCGACCGACGAGCGGTGCGACGGTCGCCGGTGGGGGTGCCCGGACGGGGCCGCTCCGACGACGCTAGGGATCCGGCCACGGCCTCGCGGGTCACGGCAACAGGGTCGCCATCGTAGGATAGACTACCTTTTCCGCTCGCCAGGATGGCGCCGACGCGGAATCGGATACGCTGGGGGGTTGAGCCATGGGTCGAATCCTCGTCCTCGTGCCGATCGTCGTCATCGTCGCGGTGGCGGCGATGAGCTATGCCGTGGCCCAAGACGCGCCGGCCACCCCCGACGCCGACGTGGAGGTCTGTGCCTCGCCCGAAGCCTCGCCGGCGTCCCCGGAGGCCAGCCCGTCCATCGACACCGACGCGACCCCCGGCGTGGTGGCGACCGAGGTGCTGGAGTCGATCGCGGGCGGCCTCGACGATGTCGTCTGCGGGACACCGCTCGCCAGTCCGGCGACGTAGCACCGATCCCCGCCCCGTTGGGGAGCGATCAGGCGGGCGAGCCGCGGCCGGTCGATCGACCGGCCGCGGCTCGCTTGTTCTCGGGGGTGCCGGTGGTTGCCAGCGGGTGCCGGTGGTCGCCCGCGGGCGCCATGCGGTTGTGAGGGACAACGCTCCTCGGTGACAGGCCCTGAACGGGGCCAAGCACGAAGATGTGGCCTGCGCTACGATGCGGGCCCTCGTCTCGTGGTCTCGGTCGCGGCCCGGTGCCGCGCCAGACCGGATGCGGCGGGTCGCGGTCCTCGGCCGGGAGGCCGGCGGGGTTGATCCGGGTTGATCGGAAGGGAGGCGCCAGGGCTCCGGCACCGACGCGGCACGGTGGCTCGTACCCCGGCCGGGCGGATCGACGACAAGGGACGCCGCGCCTCCGGGCACGGCGCACGGTCTCCCCGCTGCTCGTCCCCCATCCCTTGCAGGCGCGGGTCTACGCGCGCCCACGGCGATCAGTCCGCGCGCCACGAGGGTCAGCGCGGCGCCGTGGCGCGCGGGCGGGCAGGTCGAACCTGCCCACCGTTCGCAAGGAGCCATGCCACGATGGTCACCCCCGACCCAACCAACGAACGGACGCTGCCCACCTCTTCCCCGGATGCCGAGGGGCCGGACGCCGGCCAGGGACCGGCGGAGCCCACCGTCCGGACCGTCGCCTTCGACCTCGTCGGCGAGATGGGCGGGCGCCGGATCGATCGTCGGCGCCTGCTGACGACCGGCGCCGCCACGGGCCTCGCCGCGACCGCGGCGACCCTCGGCGCCGGCGGCGCGCTCGCCCAGGACGCCACCCCGCAGCCAGGGGGTGGCACCCCGGCCGGCGGCATGGCCGGCCACGACATGGCGGGGATGGAGGCGGGGCCGGCGACGAACCAGGGCTTCACGGTCTTCGTTCCGTTCCAGGCCGCCATCATCCAGGCCGCGGCCGCCCGGCTCATCCCGACCGACGAGCACGGTCCGGGCGCGACCGAGGCCGGCGTCGTCTACTTCATCGACCGCCAGCTCGCCAAGGAGGGCATGGGCCTCCGCGGCCGGCAGTACGAGCACGGTCCCTTCCTCGAAGGCGAGCCGAACCAGGGCGACCAGTCGCAGATGCCGGTCCGGGACCGGTTCCGGCTCGGCATCTTCGCGCTGGAGTCCTTTGCCCAGCAGACCTTCAACAAGGGGTTCGTCGCGTGCTCCCCGGAGGAGCAGGACAAGCTCCTGAGCGACCTGGAGCAGGGCATCCCCGAGAACTTCGGCGGCGCCGCGCTGCAGGCCCAGCCGTTGCCCGGGTCCCCGGATCAGACGTCGAACATCGGCCTCGAGACGGACGCCGGCGCCAGCGTGGGCGCCGACGCCTTCTTCACGCTGCTCCTGAACTGGACGATGGCCGGCTTCTTCTGCGACCCGGTCCAGGGCGGCAACCGGGACATGGTCGGCTGGAAGCTGATCGGCTTCCCCGGCGCGCACATCAGCTACTTCAACGAGATCGAGAAGCACAACCAGCCGTTCCAGGGCGAGTACATCAGCCTGGGGCAGTACCAAGAGCAGGTGGGGGGGGGAATCTAGCGATGGCCACGCTGCCCAAGGTGGACGTCCTCCTCGTCGGGTTCGGCCTCGTCAACGGGGTCATCGCCAACGAGCTGAGCAAGCAGACCGGCCTGAACATCGTCGCGCTGGAGCGCGGCCCCTACCGGGACACCTTCCCGGACTTCCTGCAGGACCACTTCGACGAGTGGCGCTACGCCGTGCAGGGTGAGCTGTTCCAGGACCTCAGCCGCAACACCGTGACCTTCCGCAACGAGCGCGCGCAGACCGCCCTGCCGATGCGGCAGTGGGGCAGCTTCCTGCCCGGGAACGGCGTCGGCGGGGCGATGGTGCACTGGAACGGCGCGTCCTGGCGGTTCCTCCCCCAGCACTTCGAGTACCGAACCCACCTCGAGAACCGGTACGGCGCGGGGTTCCTGCCGGAGGACACGACCATCCAGGACTGGGGCGTGACCTGGGACGAGATGGAGCCCTACTTCACCCAATACGAGAAGACCTTCGGCATCGGCGGCAAGGCCGGGAACATCAGGGGCGAGATCCAGGAGGGCGGCAACCCCTTCGAGGGGCCGCGCTCCGAGGAGTACCCGCAGCCGTCCCCCAAGAAGCCCTACGGCCCGACGCTCTTCCACGAGGCCGCCACCCAGCTGGGCTTCAAGTCCTTCCCGCAGCCCAGCGGCAACAGCGCCGGCTCCTACACCAACCCGGACGGGATGACCCTCGCGCCGTGCAACTACTGCGGCTTCTGTGAGCGCTTCGGGTGCCACGTGGGGGCCAAGGCCAGTCCGATCCTGACGGTGATTCCCAGCGCGCTGAAGAGCGGCCGGGTCCAGGTGCGGCAATTCTCGAACGCCTTCCGGGTCAACCACCGAAACGGACAGGCGGTCAGCGTCTCCTACTACGACGGGGCGGGCCGCGAGCAGGAACAGCCTGCCGACCTGATCGTCCTCGGCGCGTGGATGCTGGAGAACGTCCGGCTCCTGCTCCTCTCGGGGATTGGCCAGCCGTACGACCCGGTCCAGAACACCGGCGTGGTCGGCAGGAACTACACCTACCAGACCGGCGGGGCCGGGGCGACGATCTGGTACGACGACAAGGTCATGAACCGGTTCATGGGCGCCGGGGCGGTCGGGTACGCGATCGACGAGTTCCACTCGGACAACTTCGACCACAGCGGGCTCGGGTTCTTCGGCGGCGGGAACATCGCCAGCAACCAGACCGGCGCCCGGCCCATCCAGAGCAGCGGACCGCTGCCGGAGGAGACCCCGGGCTGGGGCAGCGGCTGGAAGGCGGGCGTCAAGCAGTACTACAACCGCTCGGCCGGCTTCGGGATGCAGGGCGAGAGCCCGGCCTACCGGCAGAACTACGTCGACCTGGACCCCACCTACCGGGACGCCTGGGGCAACCCGCTCCTGCGGATGACGTTCAACTGGACCGACAACGAGCGGAAGATGGTCCGCTGGATCGCCGACAACCCGATCACCCAGATCGCCAACGCGATGGGCGGCTCGATCACCCAGATCCGCGGCGACATCTCCAACTACAGCATCGTCCCCTACCAGTCGACCCACTGCCAGGGCGGCGCGGTCATGGGAAGCGACCCGACGACCTCGGTGGTGAACACGTTCCTTCAGACGTGGGAGCTCCCGAACCTGTTCGTGGTGGGCGCGAGCGCCTTCCCGCAGAACGCCGGCTACAACCCGACCGGCACCGTCGGGGCGCTGGCCTACCGCGCGGCGGACGCGATCATCAAGCAGTACCTGCCGAACCCGGGGCCGCTGGCGTAGCTCGGGGATCGGAGACCGCGGGGGCGGGGGCCGCCGGGCGGCGGCCCCCGCCCCTCGTCTCTTCATGCATTGGAGCGCACCAGCGGACGTGCGGTCCTTCTTCGGCACCGTGGTCACCGTCCCGCTGCCCCGTCCGGCGCACTCGGCGCTGGGGCTCCTCCGAACCGGAACCTGCACCATGCGCGGGACGGTCAGCCGTGGGGGGCGGCCGGGGCGCGGCGGCGCGGGGGTCGCGGCACCTGCCCGAGGGGGAGGAGGAGGTGCGGCACGTCGCGCCGGTAGCGCTCGAACTGCCCCCCGAAGGCGGCCTGGAGCCGACGCTCCTCGTGCCACGACCCGACGACCATGTAGGCGGCGGTGCCGAGGGAGAACGTCGCCAGCTTGGCGGTCATCGTCGGGGCAAAGCCGAGGACGAGCAGCGGGAAGGCGTTGTTCGGGTGGCGGCAGAGACGGAACGGGCCGCCCCAGCGGAGGTCGCCGTCGGCGGCCGGGACGGGGTGCTGCGCCGTCGGTACCGCGGAGGGCGGGCGGCCGGCGAGGAGGTCCGCGAGCGGCGCCAGGCCCGAGAACCTGGCCGGTCCGACCTCCCGCGCGACGGCCAGCGTGCCGAGGACGCCGACCCCCTGGGCGGCGACCATGGCGGCCCGGGCGGGGCCACCGACGCGGTAGAGCTGACGGTCGGGCAGCCGCCAGAGGCTCCGGACCAGCGCGCCGGTGGCGAGCACGGAGACCGCGTTGTAGGCCAGCCGGTAGACCCCCTCGGCGCGGCGGTCGCCGTCCGCCTGGCCGAGGCGACGCTTGACCGGCGGCGCCGCGAGGGCGCTGTGCGACGCGGCGAAGAGGGCCAGCCGGCCCAGTGTCCCGAGAACGGTCGAGCGCCCCATACCACCCCCCGAGACGACCGGCGTCGACCCGCCACCATCCGGCACGGATACGCGCCGACCTCGCACCCGCCTCGCGTGCCCTACCCGCCGCCGGCAACGCCGCGGCATGGGCCGGGACGTGGCGGAGGGCCATCGCCGACGCCACCGACCGCGAACGGCCGGGCTCACCACCTTCCCGCCCGATGCCGGGTCATGCCCCCAACCGACCACCAGGGAGACCCGAGACGCCGCGCGGCGATGCCCACCGGCCACCATGCACGGCCAATGCCGAGGGGCCCGCACGGCCGCCCAGGAGCGGTGGCTTGCCCGTCGCCGGTGCCGGCCAAGCCACGCGCCCAGAATCGGCTGGCCACCGGCGGTCATGGTCCGGCGTCCTCCCGGGCGGGGCGACGCCGGTCCGCTCGGTCGCGTGACCGTGATCCGTGACGTGCGTCGCGGGTCCGTCGTCTCGTCCGGTCAATCCACATGGAAGGTCGAGCGTCGGTCTGCCGGCGTGACCGGTGCACATCAGGGGCGGCGCCCGGCTGGCGGGTGATCGCGGACCGGCGCCCGGCTGGCGGGTGATCGCGGAACGACGACGTGCCCGAGCACGGGTCACCTCGTGGCCAGGCACCCCGACGACGCGCCGGGGGGAAGGACCGCCGTGGGCGGTGGTGGTGCCGTGCGGAACGGGACTTGCACCGCCGGTGCCGGCATGGAGCCGGCGGCGCGATAAGGCGACAGGGGCGGCGATGGCGGGTGGAGCGATGGTCCGGGGATTGGTCGCCGGGGTCGCCGGGGTCGCGGCGATGACCGCGGCCGAGAAGCTGGAGCAGCTGGTCACCCACCGGCCGAACTCGTTCGTGCCCGGGCACACCCTGGAGCGGCTGCTGCGGCGGCCGGAGAAGCCCGACGAGGAGCGGCTCTGGCTGAACTGGGCGATGCACTGGGGGCAGGGGATCGTGCTCGGCGCGGTCCGCGGCCTAATGGCCGAGCGCGGGGTGCGCGGTCCGGTCGGGTCGTTCCTGTTCTTGAACCTGCGGCTGGCGAACGACCAGACCCTGGAGAACGCGACCGGCGTCGGGGCGCCGCCGTGGACGTGGCCGGCCGACGAGCAGGCGATCGACCTGCTCCACAAGGCGGTCTACGCCTTCACCACCGGCGCGGTCGCCGACCGCCTCGTCGCCGGCCCGCCGGGCATCCCCGGGCCGCGGCTGCCCTGGGAGGCGCGCCCGCGCCGCGCCGGGCAGCCGTAGACCGCGGGGACGGGTTGTCCCCCCCGCGGCCGGTTGAGCCCCACGGCTGGCCCAGCAGCGGATGCTTGCCGCCTGGCTGAGCGCCGCCCGGGCAGCCGCCCTCCGTGCCCGCCGTTCCGCCGGCGACGGCAGGTGGCGTCACGCGGCCGGGCACCCACGTCGGCGCATCACGGCCCCAAGGTCGCGGCGCGAGCCACCCCTCAAACGGGATCCGGGTGATCGCTTGGGCTTCGCCCGGCCGCGACCCCGCCGGCCGAAGCGCTGGCGATCACTCGGATCCGATATGATCAGCTGGATTCGGTATCGCACTCAGCGGGCGCGACCGCCGCCAGCGCGATCCTGTCTGCCAGCCCGTCGGTCGTCGCCGGGCAAGACCGCGCGCCATTGGCCCTATTCCTGTCCCGCGTGGCCGCGAGCCGATGAGCACGACGTCGACCAACGCGGCGGACATGGCCCGGCGGCTCGTCGGGGTGCGGCTGGGGGCGACGTCCGCCTGCCGCCGGGGGCGACGGCCGCCTACCCCCTGGCCGGGTCCATGGGCGGCGGCGGTCGGTGCGCCAGGAACGTCGCCACGATCCCCTGGGCGGTCCGGAGCGCGTCCTCGACGCGGTTGCGCTGGCGCACGAGTTGGGTCGCCAGGAAGCGGTGGTGGTCGCTCGCGGGGTCGGACGCCGCCAACGCCCCGACGCCGGCGAGGCCGGGGAGCACCGGCAGCTGGAGGGCGGGGTCGAACTCGTAGGGGCCGGCGACGGTGAAGAGGGCCGGGTTGAGCACGCGGGAGAGCGCGAACAGGGTCGCGTTCGCCGCCGCGATGCCCGCCGGGTCGTCGCCGGCCGCGGCGACGGCGGCGCGCAGCTCGGCGGCCGCGCCCCGGAAGGCCCGCGCGCGGGCGAGCACCCCGGCGAGGTCGAGGTGCTCGCCGGCGGTCGCCGCGTAGGCCTCGAGGTGGGCGACGAAGTCGTCGGCGACGGGGACGAAGTCGTAGGGGTGCAGGCGCGGGGCGCACATCCGCAGCACGAGCGTGACGTAGAGGCGGGTGTCCTCGGCGAGGAGCTCCGGGTCGGCCTTGTCGAGGGTGTCGGCCGGGGTGTGCCACCACCAGCCCCCCCCGCAGCCGCCGACGGCCTTGCGGTCCGGGTGGTCGACCGGGAGCATCCGGAACGCGCCGAGCGACGGCAGCCCGACGCCGAGGAAGGACTGGTCGCCGGCCTTGAGGGGTCGCCGGATGTTCGGTTCCTGGCCCGAGAGCTCACGGACAACGGCCCCGGTCACCGCCTCGATCTCGCCGCAGTTGTAGCGGCAGTCCCAGACGCTGGCGCCCCGCGGGCCCGGCGAGTCGATGTTGAGGTAGCCGAGCGAGCGCTCGCGCAGCTCCATGAACCGGGTGTCGGCGTACCAGGTCGAGCCGGAGTAGCGCCCGGTCGAGTGGCCCGGCCACCAGGCGAAGCGGACGCCGTGGCGGAGCCGGTCGCGCCGGGCCGCGAGGACGCGGGCCAGCTCGAGCAGCGCCACGTCGCCGGTGGCGTTGTCGGTGATGCCCTCGTACCACGAGTCGATGTGCGAGCCGACGAGCAGGAAGCGGTCGCTCTCGGTGCCCGGGATGTCGGCGACGACCAGCGGCAGCTCGGCCCAGACGGTCTCGACGCGCGAGGTCAGCCGGACCGTGACCGGGCCGGCCGCGACCAACGCCTCCAGGCGACGGCCGTCGGCGTGGGTGAGGCCGAGGGCGGGGATCCGGGGGATGCGGGGAGCCGTCTCGGGGGTGGGGGTACCCCAGACCGGCGTCGCGATCATCTCGTGAATCGCGTCCTCGTCCGACGGCCAGACATGGACGTGGGCGACTGCGCCGCGCTCCTCGGCGCGGCGGATCCCGTCGGGGCCGCCGTCGGCGGTCAGCACGACCTTGCCGGCGACGTCGAGGCCGTCGTACTCGCCGGCCACGGCCCGGTGGCCGAAGATCATGGCGCCGCGCTCGGGCGCCGAGAACGGCACGAAGGCCAGCTCGGCGGTGATCCCGGCGCCCGCGGTGCTGCCCCCGAACGACCGTGTCCGGACCGGGATCGCCTCCTCGGCGCCGTCGGAGCCGACCACGGTCAGCGTCCCCTCACGCGGCCAGGAGACGTAGGAGGGGAAGGTCAGGGTCTGGGCCGCGACCCCGCTCTCGGCGAGGCGCTCCCGGAGGTAGGCGGCGGCCCGGCGCTCGTCCTCGGTCCCGCTGTCCCGGAAGAGCTCGCTGAAGGCCACCAGGTGGTCCCGCAGCCGGTCCGCCGAGACCGCGCCGCGCGCCTCGTCTTCGCGCGCGGCGGCATCCGTCCCGCTCACGGTTGGTCCTTTCTCTGGGCGGCGGCGGGGCTAGGCCGTCGCCGCCTCGACCGTCTCGCGGGCCAGCATCAGCGCCCAGACGAGGCGGTTCTGGCCGCGGGTGAGGTGGGCGAGGAGGACGCCGAGCAGCGCCGGGTCGTCGCCCGCGGCGGCGTAGGACCCGGCCGGCGCGAGGTCCGGCAGCGGCGGGACGTTGAGGGCGGGGTCGTGGCGGAAGGCCTCGGCGCGGCTGAAGTTGACCGGGACCAGGATCCGGGCGAGCCGCCGCTGGGCGGCGTTGAACCGGCGGGCCGCCGGGTCCCCGGCCGCGCCATCGGTCGGCGCGGCGGCGTAGAAGCGGCCGAGGGCCGCGTCGAGCGCGTCGAGGGCCGCGACGGAGGGGGCGAAGTCGAACCGCTCGCCGGCGGCCGCCTGGTAGCCGGCGAGGGTCTGCCGGAACTCGGCGGCCGTGCGCCGGAAGTCGAACGGCACGGCGGGGGCGGCGAGCACGCGGAGCAGCGACGCCGCGTAGACGCGGATGTCGCGCAGCAGGTTGTCGCGGTCGGCGATCTGGAGGGTGTCGCCCTCGGTGTGCCACTCGATGTTGGCGCCGCAGCCGCCGACGGCGTAGAGGCCCTTCGCGGCCCGCACCTCGCGGGACATGGTGGACGAGAGCATGTAGAAGCCGGTCAGGCCGACGCCGTTGAAGGCGTAGTCGCCGGCGCGGGGCGGGCGCTCGGTCTCGGGGGTGAGGCCGGTCGTCTCGCGGATCACGGTGTCGACGAGCGGCTCGGTCTCGCTCATGGCGGTGAGCTCCTGGTAGGAGTCCACCCAGCGGCACCCGGGAGAGTCGCAGTTGACCTGGGCGACGCAGCCGGACGCCAGCTCGACGCCGAACTGGTCGGCGTACCAGGTCGAGCCCGCGTAGCGGCCGTGGGAGTGGCCCGACCACCAGGCGATCCGCAGCGAGCGGGCGAGGCGGTCACGCTTCTCCCAGAAGACGCGGGCGATCTCGAGCATCGTGGCGTCGCCGGTGGCGTTGTCGCCGACCCCCTCGTGCCAGGAGTCGAGGTGGCCGTGGAGGAGGACGAACTCGTCCGGCACCTCGGCGCCGGGGATCTCGGCGACCAGGACCGGGATCCGGCGCCAGCCCGTGTCGAGCCGGGTCGAGAGCGCGACCGAGGCGCCCCGCGCCGCCGCGGCGATCAGCGCCTGGCCGTCGGGGTGGTTGACGGCGACGACCGGGATGGTGGGCTGGTCGCCCTGGTTGTCCAGGTCGGGCGTGCCCCAGATGGTGGTGCAGATGCCCTCGTGGATGGCCTCGCCGGGGTTGATGAAGATGCCGCCGACCGCGCCGGCCCGCATCACGTCGACGACCTTGCCGGGCGAGGCGAAGCCTTCGGTCAGCACGATCTTGCCGGCCACGTCCCGCCCGCCGAGGGCGACGCCGGTCGAGAAGACCTCGCCGGCCTGGGAGCCGTCGGCGCTGCTGACGTAGACCAGCTCGCCGACCAGCTCGGCGTCGTCGGTCGAGACGGACATCGCCGGCGTCTTGGCCCGGAACGAGGGGCCGTCCGGCTCGGCGATCCGCAGGCTCGCCGCCAGCGGCAGGGAGATGAAGCACTCCGGCTCGTGCAGGGTGTGGGGGATGCCCCACGCCGTGAGGCGGTCGCGGAGCAGGTCGATCGCCCGGCGCTCCTCGGCGGTGCCCGAGAGGCGGACGATCCGGGAGAAGCGCTCGACGACCTCCCAGGGCGCGTCGAGCGAGAGGGCCTCGAGGACCTCGCCCTCGAGCGCGGGGTCGCTCCAGGCGGACAAGCGATCGACGGACGACACGGCCTCCGACATCGGTTCTGTTGCTCCTTCGTGGCACGCGACCACGGACTTGGCGCGCGGCGCGCGGTCCCGCCCCCGGGACGCGCCGACGTCGGCCTGGGTTGGTCGCGGGGAGACCCCGCGGCGGCGGGGTTACGGACCGCCCTCGCGGGCCTGCGGGTCGAGGGCGTCGCGCAGCGCGTCGCCCAGGAAGTTGAAGGCCAGCACGGTGACGAGGATGAGCAGCCCCGGGTACATCGGCAGTTTGGGGTTGTCCCAGAGGTAGGCCTGGGCGTTGCTGAGCATGTTGCCCCAGCTCGCCTGGGGCGGCTGGATCCCCAGGCCGAGGTAGCTCAGCGCCGACTCGAGCAGGATCGCGTTGGCGACGCCGAGCGTCGCCGCGACGAGGATGGACGGAACGGTGTGGGGCAGGATGTGGCGGAACAGGACCCGCCGACCGGAGGCGCCGAGCGCCTGGGCGGCGACGACGAACTCGAAGCTGCGGTAGCGGAGGACGTCCCCGCGGACGATCCGGGCGACCACCATCCAGCTGGTGACGCCGATCACCGTGACGATGTTGCGGAACGACGAGCCGAAGACGGCGACGACGATCAGGACCAGGAAGAAGTAGGGGATCGCCATCATCCCGTCGGTGAAGCGCATCAGGACGGCGTCGACCCAGCGACCGAGGAAGCCGGCCAGGCTCCCGACCAGGGCGCCGATGCTGACCGCGATCACCATCGCGACGAGGCCGACGGTGATCGAGGCCCGCGAGCCGACGATCAGCCGGGAGAGGACGTCGCGGCCGCTCTCGTCGGTGCCGAGGAGGTGCTCCCCCGACGGCTCGCCGTGGGGCAGCAGGATGTTGACCGCGTTCGGGTCGTGGGGGGCGATCGCCGGGCCGAGGGCCGCCACCGCGAAGAGCGCGAGCAGAACGACGAGCGAGGCAACGGCGATCGCGTTGCGCCGGAACCGGCGCCAGGCGATGCGCCAGAACGAGCGGGCACTCCGCCGCGCGGCGAGGTCGACGTCCTGATTGCGCCCCTGGAGCGGGGCCGCGAGCTCCATCGAGGTTCGCCCCCTAGCCCAGCCGGATCCGCGGGTCGAGGTAGCCGTAGACCAGGTCGGTGACCAGGCTGCTGAAGATCACGACCACCGCAACGGTGAGGGTGGTGGCCAGGACCACGGGGTAGTCGCGGGTCGTCGCGGCCTCCACCGCCAGCCGTCCCATCCCCGGCCACGAGAAGACCGCCTCGGTGATCGCGGCGCCGCTGACCGCGCGCGGCAAGAGCACGCCGATCACGGTCACGACCGGGACCAGGGCGTTGCGGAGCGCGTGGCCGACGATGACCCCGCGCTCCTCGATGCCCTTGGCGCGGGCGGTCCGCACGTAGTCCTCGCCGAGCACCGAGATCATCCCGGAGCGGGTGTAGCGGGTGAGCTCGGCGAGGTTGCCGACGACGAGGACCGAGACCGGCAGCACCAGGTGCTTGAGCCGGTCGACGAGCGAGAAGTCCTCGCCGAGCGTGCTGATCCCGCCGCCGGGCAGGAGCCGGAGCTGGACCGAGAAGAGCACGATCAGGACGATCCCCAGCCAGAACACCGGGATCGAGACGCCGAAGAAGGTGAACCCGGCCACCAGGCGGTCGAGCATCGAGTTGCGGCGGATGGCGCAGAGGACGCCAAGCGGAACCGCGAGCGCGATCGCGATCACCAGGGCCAACCCGGTCAGCAGCAGCGTGTTGGGCAGGCGCGACCAGATCAGGTCGGGGACCGGCTCGACGGTGCTGTAGCTGACGCCGAAGTCGCCGCGCACCACGTTGCCCAGCCAGCGCAGGTACTGCACCGGCAGCGGGTCGTCCAACCCCATCCGCTCGGACATCCGCGCGATCTGCTCGCGGCCGAGGTCGGGGTTGGCGAGGACCGCCGGCCCCCCCGGCGCGGCGTGGATCAGCGCGAAGGTCACGACGCTCACGATGAACAGGAGCACCACCGCCTGGAGCAGCCGGCGGAGGGCGTAGGCAATCACGGCGCCTCCGGATCCCGTCCCGGTGGCCGGGGGGACCACCCGACTGGGCGGTCCCCCTGGCATCCGCGGCCGGGTGTTACTCGGTGACCCAGATCTGCTCGGCGTAGGTCAGGGCATCGCGGTAGCCCATCTCCGGCAGCCCCTGGGTGCGGGCGCTCAGCGCCTGGATCTCCTGCTGGTAGTAGAGGTAGAGCACCGGCAGCTCGCGCGCGACCAACTCCTGGATCTGGTGGTAGAGCTGGACGCGCTGCTGCTGGTCCGGCGTGCTCCGGGCCTGGACGAGCAACTGGTCCAGCTCGGGGTTCTTGTATGCCCACCAGTTGGAGCTCGACTCGCTGAAGTAGTGGTCGTAGAGGTCAGGATCGGGCGGGGTCACCCACCACTGCAGCAGCAGGTCGTACTGGAGGTCGTGGTACTCCTCGAGGTGAACCGACCACTCGGGGATGTCGAGGGTGACCTCGATGCCCAGGTTCTGCCATTCCTGCTGGGCGTAGACGAGGATCTGCTCCAGGATGGGGTAGCCCTTGGGGCCGTTGAGCAGGATCGTGAACCGCTCGCCCTGGGCATTGGTCAGGACGTCGCCGTCCCTGGTCCAGCCGGCCTCGGCGAGGAGTTGCGCCGCCTGCTCGGGGCTGTACTCGTAGGTCTGCACGTTCGGGTTGAAGTAGTCGCCGAGGAAGGGGTGGGTCGGCCCGTTCGCGACCTGGGCGTAGCCCTTCATCACGGTGTCGACGATCGCCTGCTTGTTGATCGCCATGGCCAGCGCCTGCCGGACGCGCACGTCCTGGAGCCGGGGGATCGTGTGGTTGACCGCGAAGAAGTAGTAGTTGACCTGAGGCGCCTGGCGGAGCACCACCCCGGACGCGCCCTCGAGCGACTCGACCTGGAGCGGGTCGACGACCGTGAGGTCGATCTCGCCCGATCGGATCTGGGCGACGCGCGCGTTGCCGTCGGTGATGACCTTAAAGATGATGCCGTCGAGCAGCGGCTTGTCCCCGAAGTAGTTCGGGTTGGCCTGCACCTCGAGGTAGTTGCCCTGCGACAGCTCTTTGAACATGAACGGGCCGGTGCCGACCGGCGCGCGCAGGAAGTCCACCGGCTGGTTGAGGTCCTGGCCCTCGAGCAGGTGCTTGGGAACGATCGCCTGGTTGTAGCCGAGCATGACCGGCAACGGCGCGAACGGGTACTTGAGGTTGAACCGCACGGTCAGGTCGTCGACGACCTCGACGGTGTCGATCGAGGAGATGACGCCGCGCGCCGACGCGTCGACCTCAGGGTTGAGCAGCGTCTGGAAGGTGAACTGGACGTCGGCCGAGGTCACCGGGGCGCCGTCGTGCCAGGTCACCCCGGGCCGCAGCTTGAAGGTCCACTGACTCAGCTCCGGGTTCGACTCCCAGCTCTCGGCCAGGTCCGGCACCGGCTCGATCGCGCCCTCGGTGAGCTTGTACTGGGTGAGGTTGTTGTAGATCGTCTTGTTGACGAGCAGGTCGACGAGCGCGCCGGGCGCGGTGACCGGGTAGGCGGTCGGGTTGCCGGCGATCGCCATCCGCCAGATGCCACCCGGCGTGGGCTGGGCCGCCGGCGCGTCCTGCGCGGCCAGCGTCCGGCCGGCGCTGGGCATCCCCGCCGCCACGGCGGCCCCGCCGAGGGCGGCGTAGCGGATGAGGTCGCGCCGGGAGACGTGGACGCCGGCCCGCGCCAGTTCCGCCTGGAATCCCTCGATCTTCATAAGTGTCCTCCTCGGTTCACCGCCGCCGGGGACGGGGCGTCCGCGACGCCACCGGGCCTGGCCGGCGTGATCGGTGTGGGACGCGCGACTCGCCTTCGCCGCACGAGGCGTCTCGCCTCCGTTGGGACGCGAGATCCGGTCGTCTTCCCCTAGCCACCTCCTCGCAGCCGCGCCGAGATCTCGGCGCCGGCGGCCATCACCGCGACCCGGGCGCGCTCCAGCTCCGTAGGACCGAAGCGCGTGCTCGGCGAGGCGATGCTGAGGCCCGCCACGACGCGGCCATCGCGGCCGCAGATCGGGGCGGCGACGGAGCACGCCCCGAGGTCGAGGTCCTCGTCGCTGACGGCGTAGCCCTGGCGGCGGATCTCGGCGAGCTCCGCCCGGAGCTCGTCGGGGTCTACCAGGGTGCGCGGCGTGAAGCGGGGGAGCGGGGAGGCCAGCGCGAAGAAGCGGTCGAGCCGCTCCTCGGTGACGTTCGCGAGCAGCAGCTTGGAGATCGCCCCGGCGTGGAGCGGGAAGCGCCGGCCGACCCGGGCCGTGATCTGGAGCATCCGGCCGCTCTCGCGCTTGTCGAGGCAGATCGCGGAGACGTCGTCGGCGAGCGCGCCGAGGTTGATCGTCTCGCCGGTCGCCCCCGCGAGGCGGTCGAGCACCGGCGCCGCGGCGACCACGAGCGGCGAGCTCCGCTGGGCGGCGCTGCCCAGCTCGAACATCCGGTAGCCGAGGCTGTACTTCTTGGTCGTGGCGTCCATGACCACGACGCCCTCCTCGACCAGGGTCTGGAGGAGGCGGAAGGTCTGGTTCTTGGTCTGGCCGAGGCGGCGGCTGAGCTCGCTCACGCCGAACTGGTGCGGCGGCTCCATGAACGCGCCGAGCAGGCGGACCGCCCGCTGGACACTGGCGACGGTATACCGGTCGCTCGCGCCCACATCCGCGACCCCGGCAACGCATGTTTTACTGTTCAGAACAGAGTATTGCATCTCAGAACGATATGGGGCGCGGCCCGGGCTGTCAAGCGGTGTTTTAGCGCGGGGCGATGGACGGGCCCCCCTGGATGGGGGGGCCGTCAGTGGGACCGCTGGGCGGGCGCTGGGCCGGTTCCGCCCACACACCCAGTCCGCGTGAGCCACGGGTCGAAGCGATCGCCACGGACGTGATCGGGGAGCAGACGCTGGGGCAGGCGCCCCGGGGCATGGGTCGGACCGGCGGTGGGTCCGCCGGTGCCGAACGCGGCGCACCCTGGGCCCCCTCCCGTCGTGCCCCGGCCAAGCGCCGCCGCGCCGGCTCCGGCGGCACCGACGCCCCGGAAGATCGTGCGGCGGCTGACCGCTGACCGCAGCAGGTTCTGGCTCGTCTGGTTCAGGTCACGCATGGTGCTCTCCCTCGCGTTACGTCCCAATGATCCGGGGTT
>CADCWG010000184.1 GCA_902806335.1 uncultured Thermomicrobiales bacterium
TGACCGCCGAGGGGATCCCGACGACCGCCGCCGCGGTGGTGGCCGAGGAGGAGGCCTTCGAGCGGCGGTGCCGGGCGGCGGGGGCGGTCACTCCGGCGTCCCGGGAGGCGCTGCTAGCAGAGGAGTTAGGGATGCCGGTCGCCGAGCTGCGGGCGGAGGTCCAGGCCCAGCTGGCGCGGCAGGGCGAAACGGCGTGAGCCGGCTGGCAGCGCGGGTGGGGCGGCTGACGGCACGGGCGCCCGCCGGGTGCCCGGCCTGCCGGGGCTAGTCTGGCGTCGTGCTCAAGGACTCGGACGGCGGCGGCCGGCCCGAGCGGTGCCGGGCGTGCGGGCGGCGGGTGCCGGTCGAGACGGTGGTGCGGGTCGTCGGCGCGGCACTCGACGCGCTGTAGGGGGTGGCGGCGGGACGGGGCATGGAGCGCCTGGCGTGCCGGTGCCTTCCCAGGCGGTCGGGCTCGTTGGCGACAACCACGCCCCTGACCCGCCGCCGTCCCGGCGTCCGGGGTGCTGCCGGGCCGTCCGGGCGACCTGCGTCGTGCGGCTCGTGACGCGGCTCGACGGGCCGGCGTGTAGAACCGTCGGAGGGACGGGACCGCCCGTCCCTCCGGGATTTACCAGTATCGAGAGGCCGGTGGCCGACGCCTAGGATTCCTCCCGCTCCGCCAGCGTGACCGGGATTTCCAGGCGCTGGTCCCCGCGCTGCACCGTCGCCGCGATGGTGTCGCCGGGCGCGGAGGCAAACAGCAGTTCGCTAAGCGGATTCTGCTCGTCGATCTGGCGTCCCTCGAGGGCGAGGATGAAGTCGCCTTCCCGGATGCCGGCTTCGGCCGCCGGGCCGTTCGGCTCCACGCCCAGTACCGCGACGCCGTGGTCGACGGGCAGGTCGTACTGGCCGACGAGTTGCTCGGTGACGGGCTGGACCGACACGCCCAGGTACGCGTAGGCGACGCGCCCCCGCTCGATCAACTGGCCGACGATCCGCTGCACGGAGTTGGTTGGGATGGCGAAGAAGAGTCCCTGCGCCTCGGGGATGCCCAGGGTGTTGACCCCGACGACCTGCCCCGCGAGGTTGAACAGCGGCCCGCCCGAGTTGCCGGGGTTGATCGGCGCCGTGTGCTGGACCAGGTTGCTGTAGTAGGCCTCGCCCTGGTTCGGCACGCCGGGGAAGTCCCGGTTCGTCGCGCTGACGATGCCGTCGGTGACGGTGTTGGCGAACGCCCCGAGGGGCGAGCCGATCGCGACCACCGGCTGGCCTTGTCGCAGGGCGTCGGAGTCGCCGAGCGGGACGGTCGCGGGCACGTCGCCCTCGACCCGGACCACGGCGAGGTCGCTGAGGGGATCGGCGCCGACCAACGTGGCCGGGCGCTCTTCGCCGTCGGCGAAGATGACCTCGAACGAGTCGCCGTTCCGGACGACGTGTTCGTTGGTGACCACGTGTCCCCGGTCGTCGATGATGAACCCCGTGCCGCTCCCGGCGGGCTGCGCCTGCGCGCCACTTCTGAGCCCGCCGACCTGCTGCTGGTTGATCACGGTCACGACCGCGGGCTCGACCGCCTCCACGAGCGAGACCGTGTCCATCGTTTGGCCCTCGGCACCCGTTGTCGGGGCGGCCAGGGTCGCGTCGACGCGGGGAGATCCCCACTCTGTCACCAGGCCAACGGCCGCGAGCGCCAGGAGCACGCAGAGCGCGGCACTCCCAATCAGGACGTTCAAGTGACGGTACCGGGGCATGTCCTCCTCCTTCGACTCCGGCGGGCGACACTCCCGCGCTCTACCGCCGGTGACCGCCGCGGCCCTTGCGCGTGGGCGGCTGGGCCCGATGGCCCTGCCGACAGGCGACCATGCCGGCCGCGATGCCAGGGTCAACCGTAGCCGCCGCTCGTGAACGGGCCGGGGGATGCTGGTGAACGAGACGGTGACGAGCCCGTGAACGTCCGTCAACGCGGCGTCCGGACGGTCGCAGGTAGTGGGGAGACCGAACCGCTCGCGTCGGTTGTTCGTCGTCTGGCGGTCCTGATGGCCGCGGCCGCCATGGCGATCGCATCGCCCGGTCGCGTGCGTTGAGTCGCCAAGCCACGGAGGCCCGCCATGGCCGACGCGCGCGTGCCCTGCCGTGGCGGCGGCCGGGCGCCGGACCAACCCACCCGCCGGTGGACACGCTCCGGTTTGGTGCCCTGTCACGGCATACCCTCCCCTAGGTCTGGAGCGGGGCGCGACTGCCTGTATTCACGTCGCCGGTGCTTGGGGGAGGACGACGGCCTCCTCGGTCTTTAGGTGATGCCGATGCCCTGGGCCTGCGTGGCCGGCACACGCCCTTCGGCGGCGTCTTCGGCGAGGTCGACGCGGGGGAGGATCCGGTCGAGCCAGGACGGGAACCACCAGTTCCAGCGCCCCATCAGCTGCATCGCCGCCGGCACGAGCACCACGCGGATCAGCGTGGCGTCGATGAAGACGGCGACGGCGAGCGAGAACCCGAGCTCCTGGACCTCGGTGAGCCGCGACACGGTGAAGGCGGCGAACACCACGACCATGATCGCCGCCGCCGAGGTGATAACCCGCGCCGTGCGCTGGAGGCCCCGCGCCACCGCCATGGTGTTGGAGCCGGTGCGGTCCCACTCCTCCTTCATCCGGCCGAGCAAGAACACCTCGTAGTCCATCGACAGGCCGAAGAGGATCGCGAAGGTAAGGAGCGGCAGGTAGACCTGGGTCGTGCCCGGCGACTCAAAGCGCAGGATGTCCTCGCCCGCGCCCTCCTGGAAGACGAGGACGAGCAGGCCGTACGCCGCCGTGATGCTCAGCACGTTCATCACGATCGCCTTCAACGGCAGGACCAGGCTGCGGAAGACGGCCGCGAGCAGCACGAACGAGAGGGCGACCACCAGCCCACCCACGATCGGCAGCTTCTGCGACGACTCGTCGGAGATGTCCACGATCTGGGCGCTCAGGCCGCCGACCAGCACCTCCAGTCCCGTTCCCTCGGTCGCCCGCGGGATGGTCGTCGCCCGGATCTGGCGCACCAGCCGCAGCGCGCCGCTGGCGTCGGGGGAATCGCGGGGGACAACGTTCAGGATGGTCACGTCGCGTCCACCCCGGAGGTTGACCACGTTGCTCAGGGCATCCGCCGCTTCGGGGATGTCGGCGGCGGCGGCGAGCGTGGCCGCGTCGTGGTTGCCGACGGCCCGATCGAGCAGGCCCGTGACGGACACGACATCGGCCACACCGCCCTCGGTCTGGAGGGCCGCGCTGAGCCGGGCCACCGCGTCGAGGTCTCGATCGTCGAGCGGTCCGTCCGGGCTGACGACGGCGACCCGGATAGGCGAGACGACCCCCTCGTTGAACTCCCGCTCCAGGATCGCTCGGCCCTGGCCGGAAGATTGGCCGCGCAATTCCTGGGTCCCGGTGCTGAGGCCAAGGTCGAGCTCGACGATCGGGGCGGCGAGGACCAGCAAGACGAGCACGGCCGCCGCGGCCCAGAGTCCCGGGCGGCGCATGATGCCCCGAGCCCACCGCGCCCAGAAGCCCTGGTCCGGATCCGAGGGCCCGATGCCGTGGCGCAGCCAGGGAAGGGCGAGGCGGTTGACGCGGCCGCCCAGAACGGCGAGCGCCGCCGGGACGAGCGTCAGGGCGCCGACGACCATCACCCCGACGGCGGTCATCGCGCCGACGGCCAACTCGCGAAAGATGGGGGCGTCCACCAACAGCAGGCCGGCCAGGGACAGCAGCACCGTGCCCCCCGAGATGAAGACGGTCCTGCCGGACGTGGCCACCGCGCTCGCCACCGCCTCCGTTGGCCTGGCGCCGCGGGTCAGTTCCTCCCGGTAGCGGGTGACGATGAAGAGGGAGTAGTCGATGCCGACACCGAGGCCCAGCATCGTGGCGATGTTGGGGACGAAGAGGTTGAAGCTGGTGAACGAGGTGGCGGCGCCCAGCACGCCGTAGGCGACGGCCATCCCGACCAGGGCCAGGAGGATCGGGATCCCCGCGGCGACGAGCGTGCCCGAGGCGAGCACCAGCACCAGCAGCGCGCCCGGCAGCCCCAGCCGCTCGGCCCGCTCGAGATCCTCACGCTCCTGGCGGACCAGGTCGGTGACCAGCGGGGACCGACCGGTCACGTAGACGCGCACCTGGTCCGTCGCCGCGGCCTCCGCCGCGGCCGTCAGGTCCGGTGCCAACCGTTGCCGCTCGCTGTCGGAGCCGCTGAGGCCGACGACCGCGGCGGCAACGCGGCCGTCACCGGATACCTGGTCGTTGGCGCGGGGATCGAGTGGGCCCACCACGCCGGCCACGAGGCGCAGATCGGCGACGGACCGAATCGCCTCGGCGACGACCGCCTGGTAGGCGGGGTCGTCGAGGGTCAGGGTGTCCGACTGAAAGACGACGAGGTCCTGCTCGGCGTACGGGCTCGCGAACCGCGCTTCGAGCAGGTCCTGGACCCGCTGCGACTCGGCGCCCGTGACCCCAAGGGGAGGACCGGTCAGCCGTTCCTCGAACCGAGGCAGGACGACCATGCTCGTGCCGAGGAGGACCGCCCAG
>CADCWG010000185.1 GCA_902806335.1 uncultured Thermomicrobiales bacterium
GGCAGCGGCCCCCAGGTGACGGTCCCGGCCGACTGGATCGCCTCGTCCTGGGAGAGCGTGCCGACCGGCCCGTCGCCCTCGAGCGTCAGCGTCACCGCGTCGATGCCCGACGCGCAGGGCTCGACCTGGATGTTCTCGAGCGGCATCCCGGACGGGCAGACGAGGACCTCGACCTGGACCGCCGTCTCCGCGCCGCCGTCGACCGGTCCATCGGCCGTCTCCTCGGCGAGGGCGTAGAGGTCGACGGTGGGGGAGGGGGTGTCGGCGTCGAGGGTGAGCAGGTACCCCTCGTTCGGTCCGGTGGTGTAGCCAGCGGCGGGGTCGCTGTTGAGTCCCTCCGCGACGCCGGGGGCGACGTAGCGAGTGTAGCCGTCGGCCAGCGCGGTCGCCTGCAGGACGTACTCGCCGAACGGCAGGTCCTTCCAGGTGTAGGCGCCGGGACCGAGGTCGGCATCGTCCTGGTCGCGGAGGTTGTCGCCGCTGCCGACCACGAAGACCTGGAGGGCGGCGACGTCGATGTCCTGCCGGCACTGGGTCGGGTCGAGCGTCTCGGCGGTCATCCCGGCCGGGCAAGCGTGGGGGATGACGGTGATCTCGCCCGTCGCGGACGTCTCGGTGTCGGGGAAGACGTAGGCGCGGACGGGATCGCGGTCCCGGTCGAAGTCGACGACGAGGCGGGTCGTCGTCTCGTCCTCGCGGGTGACCTCGTTGCTGCTCGGGATGAAGTAGTCGGCGTACCCGTCGGCGAAGCGCTCCGCCGTCAGCTCGACGGCGTAGTCGCCCGGCGGCAGGTCGCCCCAGGTGGTGGTGTTGCCGTCCACGGTCGCGTCGTCGGTCGTCAGCCGCCCGCTGAACGGATCGCCGGTCAGCGACCACTCGACCAGCGACGCGTCGGACGCCTCGCACGCGTCGGGGTCCAGGCTCTCGATGTCCATGCCCTCGGGACAGGCGTAGGTGGCCACGGCGAAGTCGGCCGTCTTCTCGGCCGAGCGCCGGGTGGTCGACCCACCGTCCGGCACCTCGGCCCCGATCGTCGCGACGACGAAGGTGCCGCCGTCGGCGCCGCCCTCGAAGTCGAGGTCACCGGCGAAGACGCCGGCCTCGCCGGCGCCCAGCGTCTCGGTGGCGGCGTCGTCCTCGCCCGTCACCTCGACCTCGCCGTCGGTGACGAGCACCAGGCTCGGCGCGCCGCCGTCCGGCTCGGGGAGGGTCGCCTCCTCGCCGTTCGCCAGCACGTCGCGGACGAGGTTGAGGTCGCGGTCGCCGCCCGGGGCGTCGAAGCCGTCGCCGGCGAACAGCAGGTCGGCGGACCCGATCGTCGCCGAGTCTTCGAGGTCGCTCGCGACCACGAGCTCGAGCGCGTAGTAGGGAACCGCCTCGGCGTCGGTGGAGCCGCGGCGGTCGCGCTGGCCCTGCTGCGCCAGCGCCGCCTCGCCGGGGGCGAGCAGGGTCCGCGCCCCGTCGTCCTCGGTGATCAGCACCTCGCCGCCGTCGGCGAGGACGAAGCCGAGCGACCGCTCCGCCTCCGGCGCGTCGGCCAGGGGCCGCGCCGCGAACTCGAGGACCCGCCAGCCGACCGGGCGGCTCGGCAGCGCGGCCACCCCCTGCGCGACCACCGCGGCATGGCCCGAGGCGGGCGATGCCTGCGACCGCGCCGACGCTCCGGCCGCTCCGAATGTCGATGCTGTCAGCCAGGCCACCAGCAGCGCGGCGACGCCGAGCAGCCGCCAGCCCGCCGGCCATCTCTCGCCGTGGCCGCGGACGGTCCGCATCCACCCGTCGGACCGCCCTCGGCGGGCGGCCCTCCTCCCCTCGGTCACGCTTGTCTCCTCCCCGGTTGGGGCTCGGGTCCCGATCGCACACGTCTCTGGTCTGCTGCCAATCATGCCGAGCGGGGCCGCCGGCGGCATCCGCAGAACGGTGTAATCGCCGGTCCGACCAGACTAGGTACATGCCGCGTGCGGGTCGGCATCGGGCAGCGCCGCCGTGGCTACGGGGATCGCCGGCTCGTAGCCATGCGCGCTCCAGCCCTAATGGACGAGGGTCATGACGCGCCCGGCGGCGGTGCTGCAAGCGGGCAGGGCCGCGCTGGACGGCACGGTCGCGTGACGCTGGGGCCGCGGTAACCGGGTCGGGTGACGACCACGCACCGGATGCCGAACGCGCCGCCGGAGGGATGCGGGGGGTGGACCGCGGAGGCCGTTCCCGTGTCGCCGGTAGCGCGGACAAGCCGAGCGGGGGCGTCGAGTCGATCCGCGCATGCGTGTTGTCGAGGATGGCCACTTCCAGGCATAGGGTGGCGAGCAAATCCTGGGCGGTGAGGAGCATGGCGTGTCGGCCCTGGGCGTTGCGTGCGGCGGCATCGGCATGGGTCGGGTCCGATCGTCCCCGAGGCAGGACTCGCTCGATGCTGCCAACTTAAGGGCTCCGGGCTGGCCGTCGGGCGGCACTTTTTGCGGCGGCAACCGCGCCGTCTCCGTGCCGGGCTCCCGTCCTCGGGCCTCGTCCGTCGTTCTCCCGTCGCCCGCTCGCGTCCGCTTCTCACCTGCGCGATGATGCCGGTGAGGGTGCGGCGGCCGGTGGCCGGCGCCGTGGCGAAAGGGGGCGGCTGCCGTGGCGCGGATCCTCGTCGCCGAGTGCAAGCAGGAGGTTGCGACCTTCAACCCCGTCCCCGGGCGCTACGCGGACTTCGCGGTCGACCGGGGCGACGCGCTCTTCGCCGCCCACCGTGGCAAGCCGACGGAGGTCGGCGGCGCGCTCGCGGTCTTCGATGCCCGCGGCGGCCTCGACCTCGTTCCGACCTACGGGGCGCGGGGCGTCACCTCCGGCGGCACGGTGCCGCGGGCCGACTGGGAGCGGATCGCGGGGGAGTTCGTCGGCGCGCTGGCGGTGGCCGCCGCGGACGGTCCCGTCGCCGGCGTCTACGTCGCACTCCACGGCGCGATGGCCGCCGAGGGGGAGCCCGACCCCGAAGGGTTTCTCCTCCAGGAGGCCCGGCGGGTGCTCGGCGAGCGGGTCCCGCTCGTGGTCTCGCTCGACCTCCACGGCGTCCTCACCGCCCGGATGCTGCGCCACGCCGACGCCACGGTCTGCTACCACACCTACCCGCACGTCGACTTCTTCCGCACCGGGCAGCGCGCCGCCCGGCTCCTGCTCCGCCGGCTCGACGGCGCCCCGCCGCCCGCCACCGCCCGCGTCTTCGTCCCGGCGCTGGTCCGCGGCGACGAGTTGATCACGGCCACGGGCCGCTTCGGCGCCGTGGTGCGCGAGGCCCAGGCGGTGGAGGCCGCGCCCGGCGGGTGGTCGGCGGGGGTGCTGATCGGCAACCCCTTCACCGACGTGCCCGACCTCGGCACGAACGCGCTGGTCGTCGCCGACGACCCTGACCTGGCCGCGCGCGAGGCGGCCCGCCTGGCGGACCGGTTCTGGGCCGAGCGCGACCACCTCCGCGCGCACCTCACCCCGCTGCCGGAGGCCGTGCGGATCGCGGCCGAGACCCACGCCGCCGGGCGGGGCACGGTCGTCCTCACCGACGCCGCCGACGCCACCAGTTCCGGCGCCTCCGGCGACTCGCTCGAGGTCCTCCGCGCCCTCGCGGAGGTCGGCTATCGGGGCCGCGTGCTGGCGCCGTTGGTCGACCCTGGCGCGGTGCGGGCGGCCTTCGCGGCTGGCGTCGGCGGGACGGTCGCGACCACGGTCGGCGGCGCGCTCGACCCCATCCGGTTCACGCCGGTGCCGGTCGTCGCCCGCGTCCGGCTGCTCTCCGACGGGCGGTTCACCAACGAGTCGCACGGCACCGAGTGGTTCGCCGGCGAGACGGCGGTGCTGGAGGTGGACCCGACCTCGGTCGGCGGGCTGGCGGCGACGCTGGTGGCGACCAGCCGGCCGGTCAGCCTCTACGACCGCTCGCTCTTCCTGGCCCACGGCCAGGACCCGGCGCGCTTCGACGCGGTCGTCGTCAAGTCGCCCCACTGCCAGCCGCGCTTCTTCGCCGACTGGGCCGCCGCAGTCGTCAACGTCGATGCCCCCGGCGCCACCAGCGCCGACCTCCTCAGCCTTGGTCACACCCGCTGCCCGCGCCCGATCTTCCCGCTCGATCCCGGCGCGCCGTTCGTGCCGAGCCCGGAGGTGTTCCGGCGGCCCGCGGACGACGGGAACGGCTGCTAGAGCAAGGGGCGGCGACATAACGCACTGTATTGGAGAGGCTGGGATCGGTCGCCGTCCGCGTCGAGATGCCTCGCGCGAGGCATCAGGGGCGTCGCATGAGAGTCGCATGAGAGAGGCAGTGACATGGTGTGACATGGTGGGAGTAGCTCCTGCGCGGCGGTCGCCGGGCCTGCCCGGGGCAGGCCACGGGCTCAGAGACGAAGCCGGCTCAAGCCGGCTCAAGGCGGTGCGGGGCCGCGGTGACCAACCGAGTCCGTATCGGCTCCCGGCCGCGACGACGGCCGGTCACCGTGGCGGGCCCGTCGAGTCGATCACCGCCGGGTGCCTCCCCGGGGCTGACATCCGTCCCTGTCGGGCCGGGCCGAATGCCGATCCTGGGCTAGGATCCTGGGGTCAAGGCGCCGGGCCGGTAGCGTCAGGAGACGACCGATGAGGATCCGTGAGGTACGGGTAGCGGGCCTGCGGGGGGCGACACCCGAAGGGGGCTGGAGCCACGAGCTGCGCCCCGATACCTGCGTCCACACCCTGGTCGCGGTCCACACCGACGCCGGCCCGGTCGGCATCGGCAGCGTCTTCACCAGCGACGACCTGGTCCGCGGCGCGCTGCGGGTGCTCGAGCCGCTCCTGCTCGGGGAGGTCGCCACCGAGCCCGAGCGCGTCAGCGAGAAGCTCCACCAGCACACCTTCTGGCAGGGCCGCGGCGGCGCGATCACGCACGCGATCTCGGGGATCGACATCGCGCTCTGGGACCTGCTGGGCCAGGCGAGCGGGCAGCCGGTCGGGCGGCTCCTCGGCGGGCGGTACCGCGACCGGGTTCAACCCTACGCGTCCCTCCTGATGGACCGACCCGACGCCCTCCGCGACCACCTCCTTCGCCTGAAGGGCGAGGGGTTCCGGGCGTTCAAGATCGGATGGGGACCGTTCGGCCGGGAGTCCGACGCGCTCGACGAGGCGATCGTCGCCGCCGCCCGGGAGGCGGTCGGCGACGACGTGCGGCTGATGGTCGACGCCGGCGGCAGCGACGCCTTCTGGCGCGGCGGCTTCAAGTGGGCGCTGCGGGCGTCCCAGATGCTGGCGGCCTACGACGTCGCCTGGTTCGAGGAGCCGCTCTCCCCCGACGCCCTGGGGGACTTCGTCGCGCTCCGCCGCGCCGCCCCCGTTCCGATCGCCGGCGGCGAGGTGCTGACCCGCCGCCAGAGCTTCCGGCCCTGGCTCGAGGCCGGCGCCTTCGACATCGTCCAGCCCGACGTGACGAAGGTCGGCGGGATCAGCGAGGAGCGCCGGGTCGCCTGGCTCGCCGCCGAGCACGGTGTCCGCTTCGTGCCCCACGGCTGGAACACCGCCGTCGGGCTCGCGGCCGACCTCCACCTGGCCTCGGCGTTCCCCGACACCGACCTGGTCGAGTACAAGACCGGCTCGCCCTACATCGACGAGCTCGTCGGCGGCGGCTGGGCGCTCGACGGCGACGGGATGCTGACCATCCCCGACGGCGCGGGGATCGGCGTCGCGCTCGACCCCGACGCGCTGGCGTGCTGGGGCGGGGAGGACGGGGCGCG
The DNA here is from genome assembly GCA_902806335.1 of uncultured Thermomicrobiales bacterium. Classification (GTDB taxonomy): domain Bacteria; phylum Chloroflexota; class Chloroflexia; order Thermomicrobiales; family UBA6265; genus CADCWG01. Next base: position 5,724 of record CADCWG010000185.1, read on the forward strand.
GTTGCTGGGGGGGTAGGAGGGAGGGCGGTGGGGCGGTGGGGCGGTAGGCCCCCTCCCCCGGCCCCTCCCCCTACCCAGGGGGAGGGGAGCGTTTCGGCGATGCGTCGGGGGCACGCGCGCCGAGTGTCATCCGCCGCCGGGCGGCCGAGTCGGGCCTGGGCAGCCGGGCGCCGGAGCGCGGAGGATCGGGCCTGTCGCGCTGGCGCTTTCGCTCCTGCCTCTGGGGTGGGCCCGCGGGTCGAGGGCCACCCATCGGACCGGCGTTTCCCAACCGGCCCGGCCCGTCGATAATGCGCCGTCGTCGTGTCGGAGTGCCGCGCCCAGCGCCGGGCGCCAGAGGAGTGTGTCGAGATGCCCTTCGAGTCTCCCGAGCGGGTCGCCGCCCTGACCCCCGAGGCCCCCCACGGCCGCCGCGCCGACGGCCGGCCGGACGTGCCGACCGACATCCTGCGCCGGATGCGCTTGGTGACCAACGACGAGGCCTGGGGGATCCTCGAGCGCGGCAACGGCTACCACTTCCAGTTCGAGGGCGGCTGGTACAACCTCCACCCCGACCGCGTCCTCGTCGGGCGGGCGGTCACCGTCCGCTACGTCCCGACCCGACCTGACCTCAACGGCGCCATCGAGGCCCGCGGCAAGGCCGAGGGGCGCTCCGGTGGGCAGAACACCTGGATCGTCGACCAGCTCGAGGAGGACGACGTCCTCGTGGTCGACCTCTTCGGCAAGATCGAGGACGGGACCTTCATCGGGGACAACCTCGGCACCGCCATCCAGGCTCGGGCCAAGACCGGCCTCGTCGTCGACGGCGGCATCCGCGACCTGGCCCGGGTCTTCGAGCTTCCCGACTTCAACGTCTTCTGCCGCGGCGCGCACCCGTCCGCGATCTACGACGTGACGTTGGTCGGGGTCAACCAGCCGATCCGCGTCGGCGACGCGACGGTGATGCCGGGCGACATCGTGCTCGGCACCCGCGAGGGCGTCACGTTCGTCCCGCCGCACCTGGCCGAGGCGGTCGTGGTCGCCTCCGAGGAGACGCGGCAGCGCGACGTCTTCGGCAAGCAGCGCCTCGCCGAGGGGCGCTACACCACCGGCCAGATCGACCGCAGCGGCTGGGCCGAGGAGATCGAGGCCGACTACCAGGCGTGGGTCGCCGCCCGGGGAACCGCCTGACCGACTCCGCGTGCCGCCCTGCGTCGGCCTCGCTGGCGTGGGTCGGGGGCGGCCGACGTCCACCCCCGATCCGGCCGCCGTACCCTGTTGAGAGGGCATTGGACGCGTGCTACTGTGCAAACCCGCGAGCACGTCGCTCGGGTCCGAGACGCGATGGCGCGTTAGCAGAGGAGGGCTACTTGAGCCACACCGTCTTCCTTGCGACCGAGGACGGCGCGCGCGGTTGACGTTGGCCCGGCCGCCCGGCGGGGTCACGCGGTCGAATCGGCCGCGACGGCACCGCACCGCACCTGGGGGCGCACTGGGGCGCCCGCCGGTGGCCGCGATCGAGGAGTGAGGAGCCAACTATGGACGAGCAGGACGCCCCGATCGGCACCCTGGTCGAGGACCTCCGTAGCCGCCGGGTCGGACGCCGAGACTTCACGCGCCGGGCGATGGCCGTTGGCATGTCGGCCGCCGCGGCCGGGGGGCTGGTGAGGACGATGAGCGCGCAGGACGCCACCCCGGTCGCTTCCCCCGACGCCTCGCCGGGCGCGTCGCCCGCGGCCAGCCCCGCCGCCGGCCCCGGGCAGATCACCAGCCAGCCGTTCGGCAAGGCGGATGGGATCCCCGTCGAGCTCTACACCCTGATCAACGGCAACGGGATGCAGGTCCGGGTCATGACCTACGGCGGGATCGTCCAGGCAATCCGCGTGCCCGGCGCCGACGACGAGCTGGTCAACGTCGCGCTCGGCTTCGGGACCCTCGAGGAGTACGTCGCCGGCAACCCCTACTTCGGCGCGATCATCGGCCGCTACGGCAACCGGATCGCCGCCGGCACGTTCACCCTCGACGGCACCGAGTACACCCTGCCGATCAACAACGACCCGAACACGCTCCACGGCGGCGAGCGGGGCTTCGACAAGCGGATCTGGACGGCGACCGAGATCGAGGAGGCCGACGCCGTCGGGCTCCAGCTCGAGTACGTCAGCCCCGACGGCGAGCAGGGCTACCCCGGGACGCTGACGACCCGGGTCACCTACCGCCTGACCAACAACAACGAGCTGCGGATCGACTACCTGGCGACCACCGACGCGCCGACGATCGTCAACCTCACCAACCACACCTACTTCAACCTCGCCGGGGAAGGCTCGGGCAGCATCTACGATCACCAGTTGATGCTCAACGCCGACAACTACACCCCGGTCGACGCCACGCTGATCCCGACCGGCCAGATCGCCGGGGTCGTCGGCACGCCGTTCGACTTCACGGAGGCGACCGCGATCGGCGAGAACATCCGCGAGGACAACGAGCAGATCATCGTCGGCCGAGGCTTCGACCACAACTTCGTGCTCAACCGCGAGAGCCCGGACGACACGTCGCTGATCCTGGCGGCGACGGTCACCGAGCCGGAGAGCGGGCTGACCATGGAGGTCGAGACGACCGAGCCCGGCATCCAGTTCTACTCGGGCAACTTCCTCGACGGGACGACGATCGGCACGAGCGGCCGCCCGTACCGGCAGAGCGACGCCTTCTGCCTCGAGACCCAGCACTTCCCGGACTCGCCGAACCAGCCGGAGTTCCCGTCCACCGAGCTGCGCCCGGGCGAGGAATACACCTCGACGACCATCTACCGCTTCACGCGCTGATCGCCCGGTCCGACGACCGACCCCGGCCCCGGCCGCACGATGCGCGCGGTGCCCCGACCGTCACCCTCGCCGCCGCCGGACCGCGCCCCGTCCGGGCGTCGGCGAAGGGCGCCGGCGGTCCGTCCCGCCCCTCGCGCGGCGGCGCGCTCCCCGTGAGGGGCGCTCCCGCGGAGGGCGGGACGGCCGAGGTCGCGGAACGGGTGCGCGAACGGTCCCCGGCCCGCCGATTGCCGCGGTGGGGGTGGGGTGGGACGATAGCCACACGAGGTCCCGGGACCAGACGTCGCTGTCGGCCATTGGCGGTCGGTGTTCGACGGTCACCATTGTCGAGAGGGCGACGACGCCCCAGCACGACGAGGAGGTTCCCCCAGCCATGGCGAAGCAGCAGCAGGCCCCGATCATCGGTGACCCCCGGCTCGCGGGCTGGCGCCGCCACCCGCTCGACCGGCGCGCCTTCATCCGCACCCTGACCTTCGCCGCCGGCGCGGTCTACGCCGGGTCGCGGCAGGCCCAGGGGACGGTGGCCCAGGGCACCACCACCCTGACCCAGTGGTACCACCAGTACGGCGAGGCGGGCACCGAGGACGCCGTCCGCCGCTACGCCCAGGAGTACACCGAGGCCAACCCGAACGTCGAGGTCGAGGTCAACTGGACGGTCGGCGACTACCCGACGATCCTCAACACCGCGCTCGTCGGCGGCCAGGCACCCGACCTCTTCGAGAGCTCGCCGAACCTCGACTGGGTCCGCAACGGCCTGATCGCCCCGCTCGACGACCTCATCCCCGAGGACATCCGGGCCGACTTCAACCCCCGCGAGCTCGCCACCAACACCATCGAAGGCCAGCTCTACGGCGTCAAGATCGTCGTCGACACCGGCGGCATCTACTACCGGCCGAGCTACCTCGAGCAGGCCGGCCTCCAGCCGCCGACCAACGTCGACGAGCTGATCGCCGCCGCCACGGCGCTGACCGACGGGCCGGTCAAGGGCCTCTTCCTCGGCAACGACGGCGGCATCTCCTCGATGCAGCAGATCATGCCCTGGGCCGCCGGCAGCGACTTCATCACCGCCGACAACCAGGTCGTCTTCGACAACCCCGCCACCATCCTGGCCTACGAGAAGCTGCGCGAGCTCAACCAGACCGACGCGCTGCTGGTCGGCGCGCCGACCGACTGGTTCCAGCCCGACTCCCTGATCCAGGGCCTGGTGGCGATGCAGTGGGGCGGCCTCTGGGCGATGCCCCAGGTCACCGAGGAGCTGGAGGACGACTTCGGCTTCATCGCCTTCCCGCCGCTCGCCGGCGCTTCGGGCGGCCCCGCCCAGCCGACCCCGGCCACCTTCCTCGGCGGCTGGTCGCAGCTCGTCAACGCCAAGAGCCCGAACCTCGACGCCGCCAAGGCGTACGCCAAGTACCTCTGGGTCGACAACACCGAGGCCCAGCGCGACTTCAACCTCTCCTACGGCTTCCACGTCCCGCCGCGCATCAGCGTCGCCCAGGCCGCCGAGCCGCTCCAGAGCGGTCCCCCGGCCGAGGCGGTCAACATCCTCAACCAGTACGGGCGCAGCCTCAGCCCGCTCTGGACGGGGGCGATGGGCGCCGCCCTCGGCGACGCGGTGACCCGCATCGTCCGCGAGGGCGCCGACGCGACCGCCGAGGTCACCGCCGCCGCCGAGACCACCCGCCAGGAGCTCCAGCGGCTGCTCGGCTAACCGTGCTGTAGGGGCGGGGCGGGATACCGCCGCGCCCGCCCGTCCCGAGGCGAGGGGGCGCCGGCCATGGCGACGACCACTCTGCCAGCGCGCGCGGCGCGGCGCTCGGCCGCCGCCAGGCGGCGCGACCGCTCGGCCACGTTCGCGTTCTGGGTCCTGATGAGCCCCATGGTGGTGGGGCTCCTCCTCTTCACCGTGATCCCGATCGTCTGGGGGCTGCTGCTCAGCTTTACCGACGCCCGGTCCCAGATCACCGTCGGCGACTGGATCGGCTTCGAGAACTACCAGTGGGTGCTCGGCCAGCAGGAGTTTCTCCGCTCGCTGCGGACCATCCTCGTCTTCACGGTCTTTATCGTCCCCCTCACCTTCGCCGTCTCCCTCGGGCTCGCGCTGCTCGTCGACCGCGCCGGTTGGGGCCGCGGCATCTTCCGCACGGCCTTCTTCATCCCGACCGCGATCTCCTACGTCGTTGCCTCACTCGTCTGGAAGCTCGGCCTCTTCAACAGCCTGCCCTACGGCGTCGCCAACCTCGGCCTGAGCAACTTCGGCATCGACCCGATCGTCTGGATCGGACCCGGCGACATCCCCTGGTACTGGGTGGTGCTGGTCACCGTGCGACTCTGGCTCCAGGTCGGCTTCTACATGATCATCTTCATCGCCGGCCTCCAAGAGATCCCCAAGGACCTCTACGAGTCGGCGTTCGTCGACGGCGGGCGGCCCGGCTGGACCACGTTCCGGACGATCACCCTGCCGCTGCTGCGCAACACCTCGATCGCGGTGATCGTGCTCAGCTTGATCAACGCCTTCCAGGCCTTCGACGAGTTCTACAACGTGCTCGGCGGCGGCTCGTTCGCCTCCGGGGGGAACCTGTCGCTGGCCCGGCCACCGCTGGTCTGGCTCTACCAGACCGCCTTCGGCGGCCAGGAGTACGGCCGCGGCTCGGCCGGCGCCTTCATCCTGACGGCGCTGATCATCGCGGTCACGTTGATCCAGGGCCGGGTCCTGGGCTTCGGCCGCTCGTCCGCGGAGAAGTAAGGCGATGGCGACGACTCTTCCAGGCGGGCGGCCGGCGCCCCGCCGCGGCGGGAGCTACTGGGGGCGGCTGCGTGGCCGCCGCGTCCTCGGGACGGTGGCGGTCTACGCCGCGCTGATCGTGCTCGCCGCGCTCTTCCTGCTGCCGTTCTACGTGATGGTCCGCAGCGCGCTGATGACCAACCGCCAGATCACCGCCTTCGAGTGGCTCTGGCTGCCCAACCCGCCGCAGTGGGACAACCTGCGCGAGCTCCTCGACGAGTCCGACATCCTGATCGGGCTCCGCAACTCGGCCGGCATCGCGATCATCCAGGTGGTCTGCCAGACCCTCTTCGCGGCGATGGCGGGCTACGCCCTGGCCCGGATCCCCGTCCGGGGACGCGACCTCGTCTTCTTCGGCCTGCTGACCACCCTGATGATCCCGAGCGCGGTCACCTTCGTGCCGACCTACGCGGTGGTCTCCTGGCTCGGCGGCGTCGGCACCCTCTGGGGGATCATCGTCCCCGGGCTCTTCAACGTCTTCGCGACGTTCCTCTTCCGCCAGTTCTACCTGGACTTCCCGGTCGAGATCGAGGAGGCCGGCCGCCTCGACGGGGCCGGCTACTTCCGAACCTTCTTCGGCCTCGCGCTGCCCAACTCCTACGGGATCATGGCGGCGCTGGGCGCCCTCAGCTTCATCGGCAGCTGGAACGCCTTCCTCTGGCCGCTGGTGATCGGCGGCCAGGACGCCAAGACCGTCCAGGTCGTCCTCTCGTCGTTCCTGACCGCGCAGACGATCGACCTCGCGCAGCTCTTCATGGCCGCCGTGGTCGGGGCCGCGCCGCTGGTGATCATCTTCCTCGTCCTCCAGCGCTACATCGTCGAGGGCGTCAAGCTCTCCGGCATCAAGGGGTAGGGGCACGATTCATCGCGCCCCGATTCATCGCGCCCCGACCCATCGCGCCCCGACCCATCGCGCCCCGACCCATCGCGCCCCGACCCATCGCGCCCACCGCGTGGCGGACCAATACCGGCGCTGGGCGCGGTGCGCGGCCTGTCGGAGCCAGGGAGGACCATGGCGGACACGACGCTGACCGTCCGCGCCGACGCGCCGATCGGCACGGTCTCGCCGCGCCTCTACGGGCACTTCGCCGAGCACCTCGGCCGCTGCTGCTACGACGGGCTCTGGGTTGGCCTCGACGCGACGAACATCCCCCACCGGGAAGGGTTCCGCACCGACGTGCTGGAGGCCCTGCGGGCGATGCCGACGCCCCTGCTGCGCTGGCCGGGCGGCTGCTACGCTGACCACTACCACTGGCGCGACGGTGTCGGCCCGCCGGCCGAGCGTCCCCGTCGCCTCGGGATGTCGTGCGACCTCCAGGTCGAGGACGACAACGGCCTCGGCACCCACGAGTTCCTGCGCCTCTGCGCCCTGCTCGGCGCCGAGCCGTACCTCGCCGGCAACATGGGCACCGGCTCCCCCCAGGAGCTGTGCGACTGGCTCGAGTACTGCAACACGCCGCTCGACACGACGCTGTCGCGCCTGCGCGCGGCCAACGGCGCCCCGTCGCCCTTCGGGGTCCCCCTGTGGGGCGTCGGCAACGAGAACTGGGGCTGCGGCGGCAACTACGACGCGGCCAGCTACGCCCGCGAGTACCGCCGCTACGCGACGATGCTGCGCCACGTCGACCCCCACGCCGAGCTGGTCGCCTGCGGCTACGAGGACGACTGGAACGCCGAACTCCTGGCGACCCTCGGGAACCGCCTCCACCTTGTCGACCACCTCTCGATCCACCACTACTGGAGCCACGGCGGGCCCGAGCTCGACTTCGACGACGCCGACTACTACGCCCTCCTGGCCGAGGCCGCCGAGACCGAGGCCTTCGTCGTCCGCACCGCGGCGATCATCGAGGACGCCACCGGGGGCCGGCGCCGGATCGGGATCGCGCTCGACGAGTGGGGCGTCTGGCACCCCGAGGTGCGAACCTGGGGGCCGGGCGCGACCGCGCGCCGCGCGCCGGTGACCTACGAGCAGGCGGGGACGCTGCGCGATGCCCTCGCCGCCGCGATCGCCCTCGAAGGCTTCCACCGCCAGTGCGCCACCCTCTCCCTGGCCAACCTCGCCCAGATCGTCAACGTGCTCCACGCCCCGGTGATGACCGACGGCGCGGCGATGTGGCTGACGCCGACCTACCACGCGCTCCGCCTCCACGCCCCCCACCTCGGCGCCACGGCGCTGCCCGTCGCCGGCGACGGCCCGCTGGTCCTGCCGGACGGCTCGGCCGCGGTCACGGCGACGGCCACCAGCGGCGACCGCGGCCTCGCCGTGACACTGGTCAACCGCCACCTCGATCGCTCGGCCGACGTCTGCCTGGTCGTGCCCGAGGTGGCCGGCGACGCCGGGGCCGCCGTGCTGACCGCCGACACCCCCCGCGCCGTGAACAGCGCCGACGACCCGGAGCGGGTGGTCCCGGCCGTGCTCGAGGTCCGGGCCGACGGGCCGGGCCGGTGGCGACTGGCCATGCCGCCCCACGCGATGGCGACTGTGCGCATCGGCCCCGCCGCCTAGGACCGCGCCTCGGGCGGGCCAGGGCTGTGCTGTCGGCCGGCCAAGGTGCCGGGCGTGCCGTGCCGGGCCCCGGGGGCCGTCGCCGTGGGGAGACCCGACGGGGGGGGCGTTGTCCCTGTCCCAGGTGCTGACGGCGAGGTTGCCGGCGGTGTAGCGCCGGCGGTCGGCCGGGGTAAGGTGTTCGGCGGCGCGAGGCGGGGATTGGGTGGGTAATCGGCGGCGGTTCGGATAAGGTTCCCGTGTCCCAGGAATGAGGCGGCAGCGGCGCGCGGGGTATTGGCGCCCGGCGCGCCGCGTCTGCCTGCTATCGACCGTCGTCCGTGCCCCGTCACCCGCGGGGTCTACTCGAAGTTGAGGAGTCAATCGGTGCCTTTGGCCGAGACCCATCCCCGCCCGCAGCGGGCCCGTCCCCGGTGGATCGATCTGACCGGCCCCTGGGCGTTCGCCTACGACGACGCCAACGTCGGTCTTGACCGGGCCTGGACCGACCGGGCCGAGGTCTACGACCGGACCATCATCGTCCCCTTCCCGCCGGAGTCGCGCGCGAGCGGGATCCACGACACCTCCTTCCACCCGGTCGTCTGGTACCGCCGGACCTTCCACGTCGCCGCGGAGGATCGCCAGGGCCGGCTCCTGCTCCACTTCGGCGCCGTCGACTACCGGGCCCGGGTCTGGGTCAACGGTCAACTCGTCGCCACCCACGAGGGCGGCCATACCCCCTTCAGCGCCGACATCACCCATGCGCTCCAGGACGGCGACGGCGACCAGGTCGTGGTGGTCCGCGCCGAAGACGAGCCGCACGACCTCACCCAGCCGCGGGGCAAGCAGGACTGGGAGCCCCAGCCGCATCGGATCCACTACCACCGCACCACCGGCATCTGGCAGCCGGTCTGGCTGGAGCCGATCGGCGAGACCCACATCGCCAACATCCGCTGGACCCCCGACCTCGACCGGGGCCTGCTCGGTCTGGGGGTGATCCTGAACCGGACGCCGGACCACCCGCTGCGACTCCGCGTTCGGCTCACCCTTCGCGAGGAAGTCCTCGCCGACGACACCTACCTGATCGAGCGCTCCGAGCTCAACCGGGCGATCGCCCTCGAGCCCGGCGGGACGACGATGAGCCGGGAAGCGCTGCTCTGGTCGCCCCGGCGCCCGAACCTGATCGACGCCGAGCTGACGCTGCTGGACGGCGACCAGGTCATCGACGCGGTCGAGAGCTACGCCGGGGTGCGCAAGGTCGGCGTCGCCGACGGCCGGTTCCTCCTCAATGGGCGGCCGTACTACCTTCGCCTGGTGCTGGCCCAGAACTACTGGCCGGAGTCCCACCTCGCGGCGCCGAGCCCCGAGGCGCTGCGGCGCGAGGTCGAGCTGACCAAGGAGCTCGGCTTCAACGGGGTCCGGATCCACCAGAAGGTGGAGGACCCCCGCTTCCTCTACTGGTGCGACCGTCTCGGCCTCCTCGTCTGGGGGGAGATGGCCAACGCCTACGTCTTCTCGCCGACGGCCGTCGATCGGCTGGCGCGGGAGTGGCTGGAGGTGGTCCGCCGCGACTACAGCCACCCCTCCATCGTGACCTGGATGCCGCTCAACGAGAGCTGGGGCGTTCCCAACCTGGAGAGCGACCCGCCGCAGCGCGACTACGTCCGGGCGCTCTACCACCTGACCAAGAGCCTCGATCCGACCCGCCCGGTGATCGGCAACGACGGCTGGGAGCACATCGTCAGCGACGTCTGGGGGATCCACGACTACGCCCTCGAGGGCGCGACCCTGCGCGAGCGGTACGGCAGCCAGGAGGCGCTCGAGCGTACCCTGCGGGAGGTGCAGCCGCACTACCGCTCGATCGCCCGGCCGAACGGCCACCCGGCCGGCGAGCCGGTCATGCTCACCGAGTTCGGCGGGATCAGCCACGCGCCGGCCACCGGCGAGCACTGGCACGGCTATGGCACGGTCAGTGACGACGAGGGCTTCCTTGCCCGGTACGCCGACCTGGTGGGCGCCGTGCTGGATTCCCCGGCGATCGCCGGGTTCTGCTACACCCAGTTGACGGACACCGAGCAGGAGACCAACGGCCTGCTGACCGAGGACCGGGTCCCCAAGATCGACCCGGAGGCCGTCCGCGCCGTCAACACGCGCGCGTCGAAGGCGGTGCCCGGCGAGGTGATCGCGTCCATCCAGGCCACGGCCGAGGTCACGACGTTCCAGGGGCGGTGATCGGGACGCTTGCGTGACGGGGGGGGCGGCTGGCCGGGGACGGCCCCCTCCCCCGTCCCCTCCCCCGAGTTCGGGGGAGGGGAGAACCGAGGCGAGCGGTCGTTACGAAGGTGGCGGGGTTGGCCGCCGAGCGAGGGCGGCTTGCTGCTGGTCGGCCGCTCTACCAACCTCTGCCAGCACCGTCGAAAGGCGGGTCAGGACATCGGCGTTCCGCACCCGCACGACGCGGTAGCCGTAGCCTTCCAGATGGGTAGTCCGTGCCGCGTCCTGCTCCGGCCGCTCGTCGTGGACGTCCCCGTCGACCTCCACGACGAGCCGGCAGGCCGGGCAGCAGGAATCGACAACGTAGGGGCCGAGCGGGTGCTGGCGGCGGAACGCTCGTCCGGCGAGTTGATTCCGGCGAAGCGCCTGCCACAACACCTGTTCCGCCGGCGTCGCGCGTCGTCGTAACTGCCGTGCGGCTTCCTCGATCCCCGGCGTGGTGCCACGGTACCGTCCGCTCTCCGTGGCTCTAGGCCCCACCTTGCCTCCCCTGTGTACGACCGCTCGCCACCGTTCTCCCCTCCCCCGAACTCGGGGAAGGGGCCGGGGGAGGGGGCCGCCCCTACACCGCGTCCCCGAAGAACGTCGTGCCCGGCTTCGCGTTGGCCCGGGCGACGTCCTCGTTGAGTGTCAGGCCGTGACCCGGCGCGTCGGTCAGGGTGATGAACCCGTCCCGGATCGGCGGGTCGCCGTCGACCATCGTCGCCCACCAGGGCACGTCGGAGGCGTGGAACTCCATCACCAGGAAGTTGCTCATCGCCGCGCAGACGTGCGCCGCGGCGACGGTCCCGACCGGGCTGGCCACGTTGTGGGGCGCGATCGGGATGTAGTAGGTGTCGGCGTGGTCGGCCACCTTCTTCGCTTCGAGCAGCCCACCCATCTTCGGGATGTCGGGCGCGATGATTCGCGCCGCCTGGGTCTCGATCAGCTCGCGGTAGCCGTGCTTGCGGTAGAGGTTCTCGCCCGTGCAGGTCGGCGTGCGGGTGTTCCGCGTCACCTCCGCCTGGGCGGCGATGTTCTCGGGCGGCACCGGGTCCTCGAGCCAGAGCAGGTCGAACTGCTCCAGCGCCTGCGCCAGCTTGATCACGTCCGGCACGGCGTACTTCCAGTGGCAGTCCATGCCGACCAGGATGTCCGGCCCGACCGCGTCCCGCACCGCCGCGACGACCTCGACCATCCACTGCCGCTCGGACGCGCCGATCGTCCGGTTGTACGGTTCGAACCAGTGGTTGGCCGGGTCGGTGTCGTCGACGACGAGGTGCCGGTAGGGATTGGGAACGTCGAGGTCGAACTTGAGCGCCGTGAAGCCCGCCGCCACCGTCGCCCGCGCCTTCTCGGCGAACGACTCGGGGGTCTGGTCGGCGCCGGCGTGGCAGTCGGCGTAGATCCGGATCCGGTCCCGGAACCGCCCGCCGAAGAGGGTCGAGATCGGAGTGTTTAGCGAGCGGGCGACCAGGTCCCAGAGCGCCAGCTCGATGCCGCTGATCGCGGTCACCGTCGCGCCGGCGAGCGAGCCGGCCCCGGACATCCGCCGGATCATCTTCTCGTAGAGCTTGCCGACGTTGCGCGGGTCCTCGCCGATGATGCACTCGGACGACTTGGCGACGAGCTCGGCGACCCCCGCCCCCCAGTACGCCTCGCCGAGCCCCGACACCCCCGCGTCGGTCTCCACCCGGACCAGGACCCAGTCAAAGTTCCCCGCGATGACCGCCGTCGATACCCGCGTGATCTTCACCGTGCCTGTTCTCCCCTCCGCTCATCGGGCCCGCGTGGGCCCATCTGCCGTCGCTCGGTTCGCGTGGATCAGCTCCCGGATCCACCGCGCGTGATCCGGATAGTGGCCGAAGGTGTTGCCGGCCACGGTGTAGCCCACCGGGTCGCCGGGGGCGCTGTCCGGATTCCAGCCGGCCCGGTAGGTGGCGTACCCGCGGTGGAGGTCGTCCCAGGACAACCGCCCGATCTCCGCCATCAGCTCCTGGTGGGCTGCCCGGTACGCCGCGACAACCTCCGCGAGCGGGCGTGCCGCGTCGCGGCGCTGGAGGACGGCGTTGATCGCGTCCTCGTCGCCCGCGTCCCACAGGTCCTGGGGGACGCCCATCGCCGCCGCGCGGTCCTCTCCCCGGAGGAGGGCGGCGACGCCACGCTCCCAGGCCGCGACGTGGGCGAGGTGGTCCTTGGCCGACCACCCCTCCGGTCCCGGGCGGACCAGTTCCTCCTCGGGGTACTCCGTCAGGATCGCGTCGAGGTCCTCCCGGGCGGCCTCGATCAGGGCGATCACCTCGTCCTTGGACGCCGGCGCGGCGGGTGGCGGTCCGCTCATCGGGCGGCGCGCGCCCCGTCCGCCGTGGGTTGCCGGGCCACGATCGCCATGATCCAGCCCCGGTGCTCCCGGTAGTGCTCGTAGGTGTCGCCGGCCACCCAGTGGACGACGGCCGCGGTCTCGTCCGGCCGCTCGCGGGGCTGGTAGTGGGCGTAGGGCAGCGCCAGGTCCCCGGCGCTGAGCGCCGCGACCGTCGCCCGGGTCCGCTCGTGCGTCTCGCGCAGGTCGCCCAGCACCTCGGCGAGCGGGCGGACGGCGTGCTGGGTCCGGAGCGCGGCGTTGATCGCGTCGATGTCGCCCCGGGCGTAGAGCGCCGGGTCGACCCCGAGCGCCGCGGCCCGGTCCTCCCCGGCGAGCAGGGCGATCAACGACCGTTCCCAGGCCGCGAGGTGGGCGAGGTGGTCCTTCGCGGTCCAGCCGGCGGCGTCGGTCGGCCCGGTCAGCGCCGCGGCGTCGAGCCGGTTGATGGTGTCTTCGAGCTCCGCCCAGGCTCGGTCGAGCTCCGCCAGCACGGCGTCGGTCGTCGTCGGTGGGGCCCCGCTGACCGCGGCGTCGTTGCCCATGTCTTCCATCGTGCTCCCAGCTTCTCCTTCTGGCGGCGGTGTCGCGGCGGGACGATGGTGGCGCGTCCCTACCGGCGAGTCTCCCCCCCGACTTCGGTGGAGGAGCGCACCGCGGCGAACGACCCCGATGGTAGCCCGCGCATCGTATCCGATTGGCTGCCGCCGGGAGACACGCTCCCTCTCGCCTATGGCACGCCACGGGAGCCCCTCCCCGCCCTGGGGGACGGGCGTCGGGGCTCGGACGAGGGGAGTCCCGTCCGGCTCCCTATCCCGCCGTGGCCATCGCCCGCGCCGACCCGACCGTCGCCCCGGACGCCACCGCGTCCGCCAGCGGCAGCGCCAGCTCGGTCTGGGCGTCGAAGAGGTGGAGGGAGCCCTGGTCGAACTCGACCCAGACCCGGTCGTCGGGCGCGGCCCGCCACTCGGCGTCGGCGCTCGCGACCAGGAGCTGTCCGCCCAGCCGGAGATGGACGTAGGTCAGGTCGCCGGTCGGCTCGACGGTGTAGACCCGGGTCTCGACCCAGCCCGGCCGCTCCTCCCGGGAGAGATGGACCTGGTTGTGGCGGATCCCCACCATCACGTCGCCGGAGCTGGCCGCCGCCCGCCGGGCATTGGCCGGCGAGAGGGGGTGCAGCCAGCCCTCGGTACCCCGCAGCGCGCCCTGGCCGTCGGCGGCGGTCACGGCGGCTCGGAGCAGGTTCATCGACGGGCTGCCGACGAACCCGGCGACGAACACGTTCACCGGGTGGCGGTAGACCTCGTCCGGCGGGCCGTACTGCTGGAGCACCCCGCCGCTCATCACCGCCATCTTGTCGGCCATCGTCACCGCTTCCATCTGGTCGTGGGTGACGTAGAGGACCGTCGCGCCGATCTCCTGGTGGAACCGCTTCAGCTCCGCCCGCATCTGGACGCGCAGCTTGGCGTCCAGGTTGGAGAGCGGCTCGTCCATCAGGAAGGCCTTGGGGTTGCGGACCAGGGCCCGGCCGAGGGCGACGCGCTGCTGCTGGCCGCCGGAGAGCTGCTTCGGCTTCCGGTCGAGCAGGTGCTCGATGCTGAGGATCTCGGCAGTCTTGCGGACCCGGGCGGCGATCTCCCCCTTGGGCGTGCCCCGCATCTTGAGCGGGAAGGCGAGGTTGTCGTAGACCTTCTTGTTCGGGTAGAGCGCATAGTTCTGGAAGACCATCGCCAGGTCGCGGTCTTTGGGGTCCAGGTCGTTGATCAGCTTGTCGCCGATCAGGATGTCGCCATCGGTCAGCTCGAGCAGCCCGGCGACGAGGTTCAGCGTCGTCGTCTTGCCGCAGCCCGAGGGCCCGACCAGGGCGACGAACTCTCCGTCCTGGACCTCGAGCGAGACGTGGTCGACGGCGACCACGTCCCCGTACTCCTTGACGATCTCTCGCAGCGTGACCCCGGCCATGGTTGCTCCTCTGAGCCGTCGGCTGTCCGCGTTCAGCCGTCAGCCATCAACTGTCGACGTTCGATAGCGAGCCCAAGCGTCGGCGGCGCCTCGAACCGCGCCCGAGCGGACGACCGACGGAAAGCCGCGCGCCACTGGAGTGGCGGCTGATAGCTGGCGGCTGATAGCTGGCGGCTGATAGCTGGCGGCTGATAGCTGGCGGCTGATAGCTGGCGGCTGATAGCTGGCGGCTGATAGCTGGCGGCTGATAGCTGGCGGCTCGTCTAGCTCTTCACGGCGCCTTCGGTCAGGGCCTGGACGAAGTACTTCTGGAGCGCCAGGAACAGGACGACGACCGGGACGCTCATGATGAACGAGGCGGCCATCAGGCCCGGCCAGTCGCTGGCGTACTCGGTGAAGAACTTCTGCAGCCCGACCGGCATCGTCAGCAGCCGGTCGCTCTGGATGAACGTCCGGGCGTAGACGTACTCGTTCCAGCCCTGGATGAACGCGTAGATCGCGGTCGCGATGATCCCCGGCGACGAGAGCGGCATCACGATCAGGTAGAACGCCTGGAACCGTGTCGCCCCGTCGATCCGCGCCGCCTGTTCGAGCTCGACCGGGATGTTGTCGTAGAACCCCTTCAGCAGCCAGATCGAGAGCGGCAGCCCGAAGGTCAGGTAGGTCAGGATCAGCGACCAGTGGCTGTCGACCAGCGTCAGCCGGCGCATCAGGATGAAGAGCGGGATCAGGAAGACCACGGTCGGGAACATGTTGCGGACGAGGACCGAGAAGAACAGCGTGTCGCGCCCGGGGAACGCGAAGCGGGAGAACGCGTAGGAGGCCGGCACCGCGACGATCAGGCCCAGCACCGTCGTCGCGGTCGAGACCCAGACGCTGTTGCGCATGTAGCGCAGGAAGTCGGCGCCCACGGTCTCGTCGGGGTTGAGCAGCTTGGTGTAGTTGACGATCGTCGGCTCGGCCGGGATCCAGCGCGGCGGCTGGTCGATCGCGGCGAACGAGCTCTTGAGCGAGGTCGAGACCATCCAGGCCATCGGGACCACGGTGAAGAAGAGCAGCACCGCCAGGAAGACCCAGCCGAGCACCCCGATCGGCGTCGGGCGGCAGCGCCGCCGCGCCCGGCGGCGGGTCGCGGGCTGGACGCGGCTGCGGACCGCTGGCCGCGACGGTGCCGTGGGGGTCGCGATGGCCGCGGCGATCCTCGCGTCGCGGCCGTCCAGGCCGGCGTCGGCCGTGCTGCCCCCGCTCGCGCCGACGCCCGTGCTCAGGTTCGCGCTCATGCCGGCCTCCGCTGGCTCTTGCCGCCGCCGGTGAGGGCCTTCACGTAGAAGTAGCCCATCGAGAGCATGATCAGGAAGAGGACGACCGAGTAGGCCGAGGCCTCGCCGTACCGCAGCGAGCGGAAGGCGATGTTGTAGATCTCGGTGATCCACAGCTGGGAGGCGCCGGCCGGCCCGCCGCCGGTCATCAGGTAGACGAGCGTGAACGAGTTGAGGTTGACCACGAACAGCAAGAGCGTCGTGATCAGGATCACGCCCTTCAGGTGGGGCACCGTCACGTGCCAGAACCGGTTCCACGCGCCGGCCCCGTCCACCTTGGCCGCCCGCATCAACTGGTCGGGGACGGTCTGGAGCCCGGCCAGCAGCATGATCATCACGAACGGGAACTCTTTCCAGACGTTGACCAGGATCACGGTCGGCATCACCCACCGGATCGAGTCGAAGAGCACCAGCGGCCGCTCGATCACCCCCCAGTCGAGGAGGGTGCCGCTGACCAGGCCGTAGTCGCTGTGGAGGAACCAGCGCCAGACGTAGGCGGCGGCGACGTGCGAGATCACGTAGGGGATCAGCAGGATCGCCCGCACGATGCCCCGGCCGACGAACTGGCGCTGGACGACCAGCGCCGCGCCGAAGCCGATCACGAAGGCGAGCGCGGTCGAGCCGACCGTCCAGTAGAACGTGTTCCGGGTGGTGTCCCAGAACCGGGCGCTGCCCAGCGTCTCGGTGTAGTTGCCGACGCCGGTCCAGACCCAGTCGCCGGAGCGAGGCGGCGTCTCGAAGAAGGAGAGGTAGACGGTATAGACGACCGGATACCCGATCACCAGCACCATCACGAGCAGCGCCGGCGCGACGTAGAGGTAGTCCGCCCAGTGGCGAACGATGCTGGCGAAGAGGCCCGGCCGGGGCCGCCGCGCGCGTGGCGGGGCGACCGGCAGGACCCGCGCCCGGGACAGGGCCATGGGCGGTCTCCGAGGATCGAGGGCCGAGGGGCGACGGACGGCGACCGGGGCGGGGGCGGCGGCGCGCGTTGGCGCCCCCGCCCCCGATCCCGGCAGGGAGGGACCGCTAGACGATCTGGAGCAGTTCCTTGATCTGGGCCGCCGCGTCGTCGGCGGACTCCTGCGGGCTCATCGCCTCGGTGAGCACGTTCTGGATCATCCGCGGGACGATGATGTTCATGATCTCGGTCGACTCGGGGATGACCGGGAACGGGATGCCGAAGGGCAGCATCGAGGTCGTCACGTTGAGGAAGCGGATCTGCTCCAACCGCTCCTTCATCCACGGCGTCGCGAAGCCGCGCAGGTTGCCGGGGTTGGACCCGGTCCAGGCGAACTTGGTCGACCACTCCGGCCCGCAGAGGGTGGTGATCAGGGCCTTGGCCGCCTCGCGGTCGACCGGGGTGCCGTGGGCCTCGTCGGTCAGGATGTGGATGTTCGAGCCGCCGAAGACGACCGCCCGCCGGACGGGGCCTTCCGGCATCAGGGCGTAAGCCATGTTGGCGACGATCTCGTCGGCGCGATCCTTGTCGGACCCGGTCGCCTCCGCCGCCTTGCCCTGCATGGCGACGAACTCGCTCGGGTGGCTGATCACCATCCCGATCTGGCCGGTGATGAACAGGTCCTGGTTCTCGGTCTGGGTGTTGGTCAGCGCGCCGGTCGGAACGCTCCGGTCGCGGACGTACATGTCGTGGAGGAGCTGCAGCGCGGCGACCCCGCCCTCGTTGTTGATCATCACGGTCCGGTAGGTCGGGTTCGGCTCGGCCTCGTCGAGCGCCCCCGACCCGTGCGCCCAGAGGACCGGCATGAACCGGAAGGGCGTGTTGCCGTGGTTCTCCTTGGCGACCAGGCCGTAGCCGTTGACGCCGAGGTTGTCCTTGATCTGCTTGGAGTAGGCGGCGACGTCCGCCCAGGTCGCGGGCGGCTTCTCGGGGTCGAGCCCTGCGTCGGCGAACATCTTCTTGTTGTAGATGAACGCCATCGTCTCGTTGTTGGTCGGCACGCCGTAGAGCTGGCCTTCCCAGGTCACCGACTTGAGGGCGCCCGGCCAGAACTGCTCGGCGGTAAAGCCGAACTCCTCGAGCGTGATCGGGGTCACCTGCTGCTTGGCGGCGAACTCGACGCCGCCGAGGATCGGCAGCTTGACCACGCTCGGCGCGGACTGCCCCTCGATGCCCACCCGCAGGTCGTCGAAGATCACGCCGTAGTCGGTGTTCCGGTTGTTCTCACCGTCGACGAGGGGGATCTCCGGGTAGAGCCCCGGCCAGGCCTCGAAGAACTGGGCGTAGATGTCGCGGTCGATCTGGGGGGACGCCTGGGTCGGGCCGGCGTTCCAGTACTCGATGTCGCCCCCGGTCGCCGGCGGGACGACGGCGTGGACCTCGGCCGCCGTATCGACGGTCTGGGTGCCGGCGATCGACTCGATGTACTCGGGTGTCCACTTGGCCGGGTCGACCCCGGTCAGGGCCGAGCCGTCCTGGGCGAGGGCGGAGCCCCCGCGGAGCGCGCCGGCCCCGGCCAGCGCGGCGGCGGCCGCGGCGCCGTCGCCGAGGAGCGCGCGGCGGTCGAGGGGGGTGCGGAGCAGATCGGCCTTGCGGCGGCGGTCGCGTGCGGACATCGGTGGGATCCTCCCACGGCTCGTCGGCGAGCCGGCTCTGGTGCATGGCGACGAGGACATGCGACGAGGCGCGAGACGCGAGACCCGCCGGCGCGACCCTGCGCCGGCAACGCTCCGCCCTCCTTTCCCTGGCCGGCCACGGCGTGGTGGCCGCCAACGCGCCGTGGCCGGCGCGCGAGCATCCGTTCGTGTGCGATGCCAGGTACTAAACACGTCGCGCGAGAACGTGTCAAGGCGCGGACGCCTCCCCGGCGTGGAACAACCCGCCGGGCGCCTTGACGAACATGGCGCGATCCAGACCGCAGCACCAGCGAGAGACGGCCCCCGCCAGAAGCCACGCCGGTCGCCTTTGATGGGCGTCGCGGCGGCGAGGGGCGCTGGGGCGTGGCGTTGGGGAGCCGGCGCCAAGGAGAGACAAGCCTCGCCGCACGGACCTCCCGGGCGGTCTCCGCGGCCCGCCTGGTGGGGGCGCGGCATGCCGCGCCCCAACCGGCGGGCCCGTCGACGCGGCACGCCGCACCGAC
>CADCWG010000186.1 GCA_902806335.1 uncultured Thermomicrobiales bacterium
CCCGCACCGTCCAGACGCATGTCCAGCACATCTTTGACAAGCTGGACGTCGACTCCCGCGCGAAGGCGGTCGCCTTCGCCCTGCAGCACCTGCTCGTCTAGGGACGCCGCCCGCGCAGGGGCACCGCCCCGGGGCGGGCCTGCGTACCCTCCGGGCGAGAACCTCCGTACGGGCGAGCGCCTACGTATACGTAGGCGCTCCCCGCCCCCGGATCTCAGTAGAACGGCGGAGGCGCCCCGCCACAGCCCCCCCCACACTGGGGACCGTGCCAGGCACCGCAACCGAAGAAGGGCGCCGCCCCGGCCGGGGCGGCGCCAAAGCGAGGGGCCGGGGATGCCGGCCCGGGGACCGGGGCCGCCCGCGGGGCGGGGCCGGCGGGGCGACGGCGCCCCAGAGGAGTCGACCACGATGATCACGACGACGGTCAAGCGGATCGCCGCGCTCGCCCTGCTGCTCGCGGTCCTCGCCGTGCCGGCGCTGGCGCTCGCCGCCCCCGCCGCCGCGCAGGAGGAGGAGCCCGGCCGCGGCGAGCGCGTCGCCTTCGCCCGGGAGTTCTGCCAGCAGTTGGCCGAGGACGGGGTGCTGGACGAGGAGGGCGCGACCTTCGGCGAGTGCGTCAACATCCTCAGCGGCCCGGCCAGCGAGCAGGCCGCCAACTTCGTCGCCGGCCTCTGCGGCCTCGCCTTCGCCCAGGAGCTCACGGACACGACCAGCAAGGGCCAGTGCATCAAGGTGCTGAGGGAGGACTTCAGCGAGCAGCCGTAGCGCCCGACCCGGCGGTCGTCCCCCGCCGGGCACCGACGCCGAAGGAGCGCGCCGCCCCGCCCGGGGCGGCGCGCCCCCACGCGGATCGGCCACCGTTCGGCCGACCTCCGGCCGCCTCCGCGCGCTCCACGTCGGGGCGCGGCGGAACGGTCCGAACCGGCATCCGCCCCGGCCGCGCCGGGGCGGGAAAGGATCCCGCCATGCGCCGCCTGGTCGTCGCCGCCGCCATGCTGCTCGTCGCGCTCGCCGGGGCCGCCGTCGCCCCCAACCCCGCCGCCGCCAACCACTTCGAGAACAGCACCAAGACCTGCGCCCAGCCGGCCAGCGGCCTCGGCGCGTTCCAGTGCGTCCTGACCCTCGGCCCGACCGCCGACGACGCGTTCGAGCCGGGCGAGGTGATCACCATCGACGCCGCCGGCGCCTTCGCCTTCGTGGACGCCGCGGTCACCGGCGGCAGCTGCGAGGCGGTCGTCACCGGCGTCGCCCCGGGCCAGGTCACGCTCACCACCCCGGCGTTCTGCCCGGTCGGGGCGACGATCGTGGTCACCGAGACGCTGACGGCGGAGGCCGGCGCGCAGGTGTGCCAGGTCCTCAACTCGACGTTCAACGACCCGCCGCAAACGGTCTGCGCGGCCGGCTTCGTCGCGCCCGGCCCCGGGCCGGCCACGGCGGCCGAGTGCAAGGACGGCGGCTTCGCGGCCTTCGGCGTCTTCAAGAACCAGGGCGACTGCGTGAGCTTCGTCGAGACCGGCGGCGGCAACCCGCCCGCCGGCCTCTAAGGACCGCCCGCCCCCGACGGGGCGACGCGCGCGGAGGGCCGGGGAGACCGGCCACGGGGCCGGGCCCGCCCGCGGGGCGGGCCCGGCGGGGCGACGGCGCCCCAGAGGGGACGACCACGATGGTCACGACGACGGCGAAGCGGATCGCGATGCTCGCCCTGCTGCTCGCGGTCCTCGCCGTGCCGGCGCCGGCGCTCGCCGCCCCCGCCGCCGCCCTGGAGGAGGAGCCGCCCAGCCGCGACGAGCGCGTCGCCGTCGCCCGGGAGGTCTGCCGGCAGTTGGCCGAGGCAGGGGTGCTGGACCAGAACGGCTTTACCTTCGGCGAGTGCGTCAACTTCGCCAGCGGCCCGGCCAGCGAGCAGGCCGCCAACTTCGACGCCGGCATCTGCGGCTCCGAGATCTTCCAACGGGTCACGGGCACGACCACCAATGGCCAGTGCATCCAGGCGGCGAGGGAGATCTTCAGCGAGCAGCCGTAGCGCCCGTGCCGGCGGTCTCGCCCGCCGGCCGGACCGCGAGCGAGGGATCCACAACGGGCCCCGGGGCCCCACCCGACGGCGGGCGCCGCCGCAGCGAAGGAGCCCCCCATGCGTGCCACACCCACCCCGCCCGTCGGCGCCGGCGCCGCGGCGGACGACCGCGCCGCCGTGGCCGAGGAGGTCTGCCGGGGGGCGGCCGAGGACGGGTTCCTGGACGAGGTCGGCCTGGCCTACGGCGAGTGCGTCGACCTCGTCCTCGGGCGGGCCGCCGACCTCGGCGCCGGCCTCCGCAGCGCCCCCCTCCGGGCGCCGACCGACACGACCGCCGAGGGCCGACGCACCGGCGCGGCGAACCGGCTCCGCGGCCAGGGGTGAACGCACCCGTCGGCGTGCGGGGGGGCCGGCCCGCCGGCCGTGCTAGGGCCGCTCCTGCAGCCATGCCAGGTCGTCCTCGGGCGCCGGCGGCGGCGGGGCGTCGAGCGTCTGCACGATCGCCGAGGCCAGCGCGTACTCGGGCCGGCTCGCCCAGGACGCGGCCCCCTCGCCGTGGAAGCCGGGCACCGAGACGGCCCCGAGGTGGCGCCGGTCGACGCCGACGAGCCGGTAGCCCCAGCCCTGGGCGAGGGCTAAGGCGAGCAGGGCTGCGAGGTCGCCGGCGTCGACGCCTAGGGCGGCCAGGCGGGGCCCGGTCGCCGCCGGCCTGGGCCACTGCTCGGGCTTTAGGGTGCGCGAGGGGGCGTGGTCGGGGAGGGCAGTCACCGCGGCATGATACGAAGTGCGGTCGATCGCGTTTGGCCGCCAACCGTCACGGGTCTAGACACCCCAACCGCAAAACCGCAAAAAGGGACAGACAACTCACCCCTTTGGGGGAGGTACCCGCCTATCCCACCTCGCATACTGCTTCGTACCAAGGCCCTATCTACGGTGGATGGTCTGCCGCAGGTGAGGGTTACGCCGCGTGGAACGTCCACGCTTCATCACACCATATGGAGGAGGGCAGCATGGGCGGAGGGGTCGGGCGGCGCGCGGTGCTGACGGTGCTGACGGCGGCGGGGCTGGCGCTGGGCCTGGGCGGCGGGGCGGCCGCGAACGATCCGCACGGGGGGGCGCCCCAGCCGGCTTCGGACGCCTGCGCTGCGGCGACGGTGCGGCAGCAAGCGGCCGGCCTCGAGGGGGGCGGCCGCAAGGGGGGCGGCGAGGCGCCGATCAACTGCGACCACTACTGGCAGCACGATGGCTACATCGGCCGCGACTTCACGCCCGAGGAGTACCCGGAGTAGGCGGCCGCCACCCCGGCGAGGACCCGGCCGGGATGGCGGGACGGAGCCGCGTCGCGCTCTTGGGGTTCCTGGTCGCGTCGTCGCCCGCAGCTCTCGCCATCACCCAGGACGGTCCCCCAGCGGCTGCCCTCGTCATCGCCCAAGATGGCACCCCGTCGGCCGAGGGCGTGTTCGATCTGGAAGGGGTCGGATTCGAGCCCCTGGCCGTTACCTCCGGGGTGGGTGTGCCGAGCCCGGCGGACTTGGTCCTGGTCCGCCTCACCCTCGAGCCGGGTGCGGTGCTGCCCGCCGATCCCAACGATCCGTCGCTGGCGATGGTATTCGTTGAGGCTGGCGAGCTCACGCTCGCCCCCGACGGCGCGGTCACGGTCACCCGGGCGGGGGCCTTGGGCCCGGCCCGGGCCACGGCCGAGGCGGGAGGCCCGTTCGTCGCGCCCGAGGAGACTGCCGCCGCCGGGGCGACGCTCACGCTCCGGGAAGGTGACGTTGCCTTCGTCCCGGCCAACAGCAACGCCGAGATTCGCAACGAGGGCGAGAAGCCGGTCGTCCTCTTGGTCTTCCTCGTAGCACCCCCTAACGGGGATGAAGCCGTCCCGGCCGAGGGCACGCCGGAGGGAACGCCCGTGGTGGGCACTCCGACCTCGTAACTCGTAGTAACTCGTAATCCAGGGATAGGAGCCTACCTGAAACGTTTCAGGTGGGCTCCTATCCCTGTCCGAACAATAGCCATTTCCCGCAACGATCGGCCGCGAAGAGGCCGATCGTTGGCCCCGTCCGGGGCTCCCCGCCGCCCAGCATCGCCGTAGGATCAACCACCGCCCCGCTGCGTGTCTGCACCCCTCGACCCGCACCGATACCGCCCCGTATGCCCCGCATCGGGCGCCGGCGCGCTCCTCGGGCCGCTCGGGGGCGTGCCTAGAGCCCGACCCTGGCGGCGACGTTGCCGCGGAAGAGCGAGCCCTTGCGAACGTAGCGGCGCATGACCGCCGCCGAGCGGTGCCCGCTCTGGCGCATGATCGCCCCCTCCTCGGCGCCTGCCGCCGCCGCGCTGGTGATCAGGCCGGCGCGCAGCGAGTGGCCGCCGTAGCGCACCGGGTCCAGGCCGACCGCCTTGGCGGCATTCTGGACGGCGAGGGCGACGGCCCGGTCCGAGGGCCGGCCCGGCCCCACGTTCCCGTGCCGGTCGACGGGGCGGAAGAGCGCCCCGTCGGC
>CADCWG010000187.1 GCA_902806335.1 uncultured Thermomicrobiales bacterium
GCGGAGCCGGATGCAATCCATGGCCAGGGTCCCGGCCAGCAGCGAGACGAGTTTCGACTGGTCGCCGCCGGTGATGAAGATGCCGGTCGCCCGGCTCAGGAGGTCGGTCGCGGGCTCAGCGTTGGCGTCCTCGCGCCGGCGGACGTCCAGCACCTCGACCGTCTTCGCGCCGAGCTGAGTGAAGACGTCGATGTACTGCTGCCCCATCTCCTCCTGCTCGCTGGAGGCGGTCGGGATGACGGCGATCCGGGCCCGCTTGCCGCCGGCAAGGTCGACGAACCGCTGCAGGACGGCTTCACCGCCGTCCGCCTCCTTATCTTCCGCACCACCGATCGGCATCACCGGGCCCTGACTGACCCGCCGCACTGGCGCGGACGCCACCGGGGCCACCAACTCGTCCGTCTCACCCTCTTTGCTCATGCCGATCCCTCTCTGGTTGCCCATTGGCCCGTCTGCCGCGCCGGACGGCCGCGCGTTCTCGACCGGCGGCGCCGACCGCGTCGTAGGCCCTCTGGCGTCTCATCTCCGCGGTCGCCATTGCAGGAGGTGTGCCGGAACTGGGGAGGCGAGCGCGTCGGCCAGTAAGTTGTGGTCCCCCGCCTCGGGCGTCGCCAGGGGCGGCACCGGAACGTCGTGCTCGCCGGTCACGCGCGGCGGCACCCGGCTGGTGACGAGGACCTTGAGGCGGAGGCAGGCGGACTCGGGGCCGGCGAGGAGGGGGCCGCGTCGATCACCTGCTCCATGGTGTCCAGCACGAGCAGCGTCTGCCGTGGTCGCGGGTAGGCGAGGAGCATCTCGGGCAGAGGACGGCGGCCCGCTTCGCATATCCCGAGGGCGTTGCGATGGTCGGCAGCGCGATCGTCTCCGACGGGGATCAGCGCTGGTCAAGCTTCGCCACCTACCCGATCACGGACACGCTGGCGGACACCGGCCTGGCGCCGAACCTCGCCCCCGGCGGGCAGTACTTCACGATCTTCGCCGACGGCCACCACCGGCAGCTGCCTCGCCTCACCGGTGGTCCATTCCGGTACAAGACCTACGCGGCCGACGGCCTCCGGAAGTCGATCACCTTCGCCACCAGGCCGATGAAGCAGGCCGTGATCTCGCCCTCGATGCTCGCCCTCCTGTACCCCCTGAGCGAGGAGGTGGCGGACTACCCGCGGGAGGCCTTCGAGGCGCACCCGGTCGGTGAGTGCGAGAAGGACGTCCGCCAGGCCTTCGAGGCCGGCGCGGCGCGGGTCTCCATCGACTTCACCGAGGGGAGGCCGGCGCTGCGGGAGGACCCGCGCAACCCGTGGACGGGCGCCGGGATGCTGCCCCACTTCATCGACCTGATCAGCCGCGTGCTCGACCGGGTCCCGCCCGAGCAGTGCGTCAACATCGGCCTGCGCACCTGCCCGGGCGGCGACCGCGGCTCGGTCCACAGCGCCGACGTTCCCTACACCAGCCTGCTCCCGAGCGTGTTCCGGCTCAACGCCGGCTACTCCCTGATCCAGTTCGCCAGCGAGCGCGAGAAGGACCCGGTGCTGCAGGCGATCGGGGAGCACAGCCGCGACGACGCCAACGGCGTACCCCAGGTCTGCTTCATCGGCGTCACCAACTTTCAGAACCCGCGGGTGGAGAGCCCCCAGGAGATCCGGGACCTGCTCGTCCGCGCGGCCAGATTCATCCCCAAGGAGCGTCTCGGCGCGACGGACGACTGCGGCTTCTCTCCGTTCTCGATCGACGAGAAGCCGCTGCACGGGTCACTTGACTACGCGCGCGATGTCGCCTTCCAGAAGATCCGGAACCGCGTCGAGGGGGCGAGGATGGCGGCTGAGTCGCTCGGCGTCTGACCCTCCGGGATCACGCCTGCCTCGAGACACCAGCGGGGGCATGCTCAGGATCTCCGTCAGCCTCACCACCAATGTGCGCCGGCCGTCCGTCCCCATTGGGTGGTCGGCCGCGCTCGATGCCGGGCCGGGAACTCGGACCGGCCGCTCTGTGGGCCACTCGGACTCGGGCTGGGAGGCGCTCCAATCCACGCGAGACGACAGTCAGTCGTTTCGTCGCGGCAGGGCTCGATGAGCAGGGGGTGGCATGAGCCAGTCTGCGCGCTAGAGCCTGCCCGGTGGTGGTGAGGGGTCAGGGGAGGCAACCGAAGGATTTCCGGGCAAGCCGGTGGTCTGGCGACCCGTGTGGTTGAGCGGCGCTCGCCAGACGCCGGTCGGCCGCGACAAAGGTCGAGCGCGAGCGGGGACGTCCCCAGGTCGTTTTGATTCGGATCCGCTCGTCAGGAAGGACGAGCGGATGGCGGGGACGACGGAACTAGATCGTGTCCCCGGTGAGGCTGGTCTGCGCGTCGTCGACCTCGGGGCCGAGGACGGCCCACCGGTCGCGGCAGGCGCTTCGCTGGGCGGGCGTCAAGCCCGTCGCCCCTTGCAGGCGCGCCCCGGCGAGCGAGCGCGCCGCGTCGAGGTTGGTCTCCTCCAGGTGCGCGTCACGCAGGTCGCTGCCGGAGAGGTCGGCGTCGGTCAGGTCGGCCCCGCGCAGGCGCGCTCCGGACAGGCGGGCGTGGTTCAGGTCGGTCGCCCCGAGGTCCGCCCCGGAGAGGTCGGCATCGCCGAGGTCCGCGTCCGCCATCCGGGCGTCGCGGAGCACCGCGCCCTGAAGGTTGTCGTTCCGGAGGTCGGCCCCCCGGAGGTCGGCGGCCGTCAGGTTGGTCCCCTTGAGGTTCGCGTGGTGGAGGTCAGCACCGTGCAGATCGGCGCAGGAGAGGTCGCCGTCGGCCAGGTTGACGTGGGCGAGCTTGGCATGGGCGAGGCTGACGTTGCGGGTCATGGGCGCTCTCCTCGCGGGTGGTGGACGAGCCGTCTAGCCGAGGCTGCGCGAGCCGTCCTGGATAAGCGCCAGGAGGTCTTCAGCTGCCCCCGCTCGGTGCTCGACCAGGTGGGCGCGGTCCACCAGCTTCGCGGCCAGGCCGTCAAGGGTGTTGCCAAGGCCGGCGTTGCCATCGGCGTCGGCAAAGACGACAACCGCGTCGACCACCCCCGGCTCGGGCTCGAAGGCGTAGGCGGCGACCAGCCCCGGCGGGTCGACGGTGGCCAGCCGCCCGGCGAGGGCGCGGGCGACCTCGTCCAGCGTCGCGCCGTCGCGCAGGGCGAAGCGCTGGCGGCTCGCGTGGCATGGATGCACGGCCTGGAGCGGCACGGCTGCCTCCTCGGGGTACGGGCGTCCGCACTGTGCGGTGCGATAGGGGCCCAATATGCGTTTCAAGAATAGGCGCCAAGACTACCACACCGACCGTCGAGTGGAGCGATCGCGCGGCCCTCGTGCGGCGGCTGGATGACCGTGGCCACCTATCGCCTGGGTGGAGCCGGGCGATGCCGGCGCGTCCCGAGAACGCGCCCAGGGCGCGGACTCGTTCGCCCCAGAAGCCGGTGCCCGACGACCGGCAGCCGGAGCAGCCGCCTGGCCTTGCCCGGCGAGATGGTGGCGACCTCCGAGGCTGCCGCATCCATGCGGTAGTCCCGTGCTTTCCGAGCATCCGTCCGGACGCCGCAGTCGGCATCGGCTCAACGACGAGGCGGGCGTGGTCGACCCCGAGCGTGCGCTCCACGCGGGCAGGTCCATGCCTCTG
The DNA here is from genome assembly GCA_902806335.1 of uncultured Thermomicrobiales bacterium. GTDB lineage: Bacteria > Chloroflexota > Chloroflexia > Thermomicrobiales > UBA6265 > CADCWG01. The sequence goes on from CADCWG010000187.1 coordinate 3,620, forward strand.
ACGTTGACGCGGGGGCGGATACTGGCCTCCCTCCGGGTCGGGCCGGGCGAAGAACGGGCACGCTCGTCCGCGGGACGTGGCTCCGCCTCCGGTTGAATGTGCCCGGGCCACGGCCCGTCTCGTCGCACGGCGGTGGTCCGGCGACGGTCAGGTGGCGGTCGGAGCCTAACCACCGCCGCCACGCTCATGTCTCAGGCGGTGGGGGTGCCCGGCTCGAGCGAAAGACGGTGGCGCAGTTGGGGGCCGCAGGGCGGCGAGCACCTCAGCCGGGGCGCCGCAGCACGTTGCAGGCGACGATGCCGCGGTCGTTGAGGTACGCGCAGGTGTCGGCCCGGTCGTCGAAGAACAGCGTGATCCCCAGCTCCTGGCAGACTTCGAACTTGAGCCGTGGGGCCTCGGCGGGCCGGTCGAACACCACCATCCTGACGCCGCTGACGGGCAGGTCGAGGGCCGCGATGTCCGCCAGGACGGTGTGCTTGCGGCGGTGCCCCACCGCCGTCACGATGTAGACCTCATGCCCTCCGTCCAGCAGCGCGTCCGCCAGCACCCGGAAGGTATCGAGGTTATGGGAGACCGTGTTCCAGTAATCGAGCCCGACCTTCATGGTGCCCCCCGCTCCGCCCGCTCGGCGACCCTGACCGGTCATTGCCAGTCGCGTTCCCGGCGGAGCCACACCACGGCGGAGTCCGCCGGCGTCGGATGTTCTGGCGCCGCGTCTTGACCGACCCAGGCGTGAGAACGACCCTGGACTCCGTGATTCGGGGGGACTGGCAGGGAGGGCCGGCGATGGGAGCCGATGCAGGGTACCTGGCGGGGGTGGAGATCCGGCGCGTCGGGGCGGGGGACGCGGACCTCTTCCGTCGGGTCGCCGACGGCGTCTTC
>CADCWG010000188.1 GCA_902806335.1 uncultured Thermomicrobiales bacterium
GGGGGCGGCGCGGGGCGGCGCCGGGCCCGCGATCGGCTCGGCGGGCGAGAGGCGACTGACGCGATCGGGCATCGGGAACGGCTCCTTCGGGCAGGGCGCGGCCGGCAGCCAGCCGCGATCGATGGGGTCGGGCGGGAGACGCACACCGTGGCGAGGCTCGCGCTGACGGCGAGCGTCGCGTTCGCGGTGGGCGAGGGGCGGCCACACAGGCGGCGGGGCCGGGTCCGCGGCGGCGCGGGCGGTGGTGTCGGTTTCGGGGCCCCGACGGCGAGGACAGCGGCCCCCGTCGGGTGGGCCAGCGGCCCCATTGTGGGAGGTTCGACCCGCCGGCGCAAGCCTCCGGCGGTCCCGAACGAGTAGCCCGTCGCTCCCCGGGGCGTCCGCGCCGCACCCCGAGCGCCGACCGCTAGAGCACTGCGTCGGGATCGGTGAAACGACGCCGGTTGGCCGGCGGCAAGCCGCGGCGCGGGCGCCGCTCGGCCACGGTCGGCCCCGGCGCCCAAGCTGCGCCCTGCCGCCGGGCGGCGAAGACGTCGCGCATCGAGCGGAAGCGCGCCTCCAACCGAGCCGGTGACCTTCACGCTGGGTTCTGTGGTGCGAACCCTCGGCGGCCGGCCGACGTCCCACCTGGCGCGGTCAGCCCCCGCGCCGCCCGGACGTGCGTGTCCGGGCGGCGCGGGGACTGACGCAGTGCGCGGGGACTAGGCGACGACGATCTCGGCCCGCATGTTGGTGTGGTAGTCGCAGAAGTAGGGGTAGGTGCCGGCTTCCGCGAACGTGTGGCTGAAGGTGTCGTCGGCGCTGAGCGACCCCGAGTCGAAGGTCCCGTCGTCGGCGATGGCGGTGTGCGGAACCACCTCGAGGTTGGTCCAGGTGACGGTCGTGCCGACGGCGACCTCGAGCCGCTTCGGCCGGAAGGCGAAGCCGGTGATCTCCACCGCCGCACTCGCGCCGGGGGTGGCCACCGGGGTCGCGGCGGTCCCGGCGACGAACGGGCCGGCGATCGCGAGGACCTTGTCGGGGGTCAGCGGCGCGTCGAACGCTTCGGGGAAGGCGGACGTCTCGTTCTGGAGATTGAGGAAGGCGGCATGGCGGGCCTCGACGCTGTGGATCGCCAGCGCGGCGGCCAGGATCGCCGGGTCGGCGATGGCCGGAGCGGCCCCGGCGTAGGCGGCCACGCCGGTGTTCTCCAGAGCCTGAGCCACTTCCAGGAACGCGGCGGGATCGTCGGCGCCGAAGTCGTACGTCTGCTCCTCCACCGGCTCGCCGCCGGCGTCGGCGATCGTCGCGACCAGGGCCTCGACGTGGGCCTGCTCGTGGTCGCGGATCTCGGTCAGCGCGGCGTAGACGCCGTCGTCGAAGTCTTCTTCGGCGAACCGGTCAAGGCCGTCGCGGTAGAACGCGAACTCCAGGTGCTCCAGCGTGAGCGCGTAGTTGGCGACCGCGAGGTCGTCGGCGAAGTCGCCGTTCTGGGCGAGGGCCGCGCGAAGGCCCAGGCCCGGCCCGGCCGCGAGCGCCAGGGCCGCGGCCGCCGCCCCCGCGCCGCCACGCAGGACGGCCCGGCGGGACGCGAGCCGCGCCCGCTCGTCAGCAACCGCCGCCAGCAGTCGGCGATCCAGGGAGGCGGAGTCGGTCGGTTCGGGCATCTGTCGCATGGGGGTCCCCTTCTGGTCCGGTGATCGGCACACGGAGACCGCCCGGCGAATCTCGGAGCGCCCCGTGCCGTCACCGCCGAATCGATCTGTACCCTGAACGGATCCCCACCCCGGCCGGATCACCACCGACTGGGCGGGTCGGCATCGGGGCGAGTCCGAGACCACCCTCGCGACCGCTATCCGCCATGCTCTGGCCGGCGGGGCCGATCCAGCGACACGGCGACGCGCGCGTCAGCGGAGCGAACTCCGGTGGCGGCAGCGCGAGACGACGGGCACCGGATCCGAACGCTGGACAACGGGGAGGCTGACGGCAGGGCCGGCCCCCGGGTCTCCCCGCCGCCGACACCATCCAGCCGCAGCCCGGCCCCGCGTCATGTCGCGCATCGGCGCCGCGCTCAGGGCGGGCTCCAGCCCGAGCCTGAGACGGCGCACGCCCGCCGCCTCCGTGACGCTACGCCACCTGGAGGCCGCGCTCGGTGGTGGCCGCGATCGGCTCGGCGGGCAGCAGGGCGACGGCAAGGACCTCGTCGACGGTGGAGACCTGGACCAGGTCGAGCCCGTCGCGCACCACCACCGGCAGCTCGGCCACGTCCTTGGCGTTGCGCTTGGGCAGGACGAAGGTGGTGATGCCACCGCGGTGGGCCGCCAGCGTCTTCTCGCGCAGCCCGCCGATCGGCAGCACCCGCCCGCGGAGCGTGATCTCCCCGGTCATCGCCACGTCCTTGCGGACCTTGCGCCCGGTCAGCGCCGAGATCAGCGCCGTCGCGATCGTGATCCCGGCCGAGGGGCCGTCCTTGGGGATCGCCCCGGCCGGGATGTGGACGTGGATGTTCCGCTTGTCGAAGAAGCCGGGTTCGAGGCCGAGGTCGGCCGCCTTGCCGCGGGCGTAGGAGAGCGCGGCGCGGGCCGACTCCTGCATCACCTCGCCGAGCTGGCCGGTCAGGAGCAGGTCGCCCTTGCCCTCGACCAGCGCGACCTCGATCGAGAGCAGGTCGCCGCCGACGCTGGTCACGGCCGCGCCGGTGGCGGCACCGACCTCGTCCTGCTCCTCGGCCAGGCCGAACTCGTAGCGCGGCACCCCGAGGTACCGGTCGAGGTCGGCCGCGTCGATGGTGACCGCTTCCGGCGGGTCGTCGCCGGCGAAGGCGCGGGCCGCCTTGCGGGCCAGCGCCCCGAGCTCGCGCTCCAGGTTGCGGACGCCCGACTCTTCGGTGTACTCGCGGATCACCCGCCGCAGGGCGTCGTCGGTCAGCGTCAGCTGCTCGGCGGTGAGGCCGTGCGAGTCGAGTCCCTTCGGCAGCAGGAAGCTGCGGGCGATCGCCAGCTTCTCGACCTCGGTGTAGCCGGAGACCTCGATGATCTCCATCCGGTCGCGCAGCGCCGGCGGGATCGGCTCGAGCTGGTTGGCGGTGGTGATGAAGATCACCTTCGAGAGGTCGAAGGGGACCTCCAGGTAGTGGTCCGAGAAGGTGCCGTTCTGCTCCGGGTCGAGCACCTCCAGCAGCGCCGACGAGGGGTCGCCGCGGAAGGTGTCGGAGCCGACCTTGTCGATCTCGTCGAGCACCAGCACCGGGTTGCGGCTCTTGGCGTCGCGCAGCGCCTTGACCACCCGGCCCGGCATCGCGCCGACGTAGGTGCGGCGGTGGCCCCGGATCTCGGCCTCGTCGCGGACCCCGCCGAGCGACATCCGGACGTAGTTGCGGCCGATCGCGCGGGCGATCGAGCGGCCGAGGCTCGTCTTGCCGACGCCCGGGGGGCCGACGAAGCAGATGATCGGCGCCCGCAGCCGTTCCCCGGCGAGCTTGCGCACGGCCAGGAACTCGAGGATCCGCTCCTTGACCTTCTCCAGCCCGTGGTGGTCGGCGTCGAGGATCTCGGCCGCCTCGGCGAGGTCGAGCCGGTCCTCGGTCTCGACCGCCCAGGGCAGCTCGGTCAGCCATTCGAGGTAGGAGCGGATCACGCCGATCTCGGGCGAGAAGGGGTGCTGCTGCTCGAGGCGATCGACCTGGACCAGGGCCTTGGCCTGGACCTCCTCCGGCATCCCGGCGGCCTCGATCTTCTGCCGCAGCTCGCCGGCGAGCGACTCCTCGGCGCTGCCCTCGCCGAGCTCCTTCTGGATCGCCCGGATCTGCTCGCGCAGGAAGTACTCCCGCTGCTGCTTGTCCATCCCGGCCTGGGCCTCGTGCTGGATCTGCTGCCGCAGGTTGAGCACGTTGAGCCGCTTCTGAACCATCACGCTCAGGCGGTGGAGGCGGGCGACCGGGTCGAGGATCTCGAGCAACTCCTGGCGCTGCTCCGGCGAGAACTCGGGCGAGAAGGCGATCAGGTCGGCGAGCCAGCCCGGCTCGTCGACCCCGCGCACCATCGTCAGCACCTCCTCGGGCACGTTCGGGAGCATGCTGATGTAGCTCTCGACCTGCTCGAGGACGGCGCTCATCGCCGCCTCGGCCTTGGCGCTGGTGTCGACCGGGTCGTCGCGGCGGATCACCTTGGCGACGACGTAGGGGTCCTCCTGGACGAGCGACTCGACCACCCCGCGGGACACGCCCTGGAGGATCACGTGGGCATGGCCGCCCGGGCGGGCGACGCGCTGACCGACCTCGGCGATCACGCCGACCGAGCAGAGCTCGTACTCCTCCTCTTCGACGTCGTCCGGCGTCCAGCCGCCGTCGGCCTCGGCCGCGTCGTCGCCAGAAGCACCTCCCCGTGCCGCCCCCTCGGCCTCGCCGGCCGCGAGCTCGGCGACCGCGCCGGCGAGCACGGCCGCCGCCGCGGCGCGGCGACAGGACGGGCGCGGCGCCACCCCGTCGCCACCATCGGCACGGT
>CADCWG010000189.1 GCA_902806335.1 uncultured Thermomicrobiales bacterium
GGCATGGGCCATGGCGCGTGCTCTCGTCGCTCGTCTCGCGGTCGATGGGGGATCGGCGTCCCGTGTCCCCGCCCACGTGGATCGGGGCCGAAGGGGAGCGGGGGTGGGGCGCCGACAGCCGGTGCTTGGACGTCGAAAGGCCGGCTGGCACCTTTGCTGCGGGACGCCCCCGGCGGTCCGGACGAGTGTGGCACGGACACCGCCACCGCGTGGCGGATCCGTGGGGCGGGCGACCGCACGGCGGGGCGTCCCCGGTAGCCGCGACCACCTCGACCGGGCCGGCATCGGCTACAACGAACCTGCCGGACGTCCTACCCGCGCCGCGCCCGGCTGGCGCTCTCCGGAGACCCCGATGGACTGGTTCAGCGGCGAGGCCCACCGACCCTTCGCCCTCGCCCCCGACCCCGTCGCCGCGGCCGGTAGGCCGAGCACCGGCGCGCTGCTGATCCACGGTTTCATGGGCACCCCCAAGGAGATGCGCCCGCTCGGCGAGGCCCTCGCCGCGGCCGGCGTCGCCGCCCACGCGCCGCTGCTGCCCGGCTTCGGCCCCCAGGTCGCCGCGCTCGCCGCCACCCGGGCGACCGACTGGGTCGGCCACGCCGCGCGGGCCTGGGACGAGGTCGTCGCCCGGCACGAGCGGACCTTGCTGCTCGGCTTCTCGATGGGCGGCGCGGTCGCGCTCCAGGTCGCGGCCCGGCGGGCCCCCGACCGGCTGGCCCTGCTGGCGCCGCTGTGGCGCCTGGGAGACTGGCCGATCTCGCTGGTGATGCCGGCCCTGCCCGCGCTCAAGCACGTCGTCAGGACCTACTCCCCCTTCGCCAGGGCCAACTTCGGCGACCCCGGCGTGCGCCAGTTCTTCGCGGCGATGGACCCGTCGCTGGACCTCGCCGACCCGGCTATCCAGGCCCGGCTGCGGGACGAGACGAAGGTCTCAATGGCGGTGATCGACGAACTGCGGCGGGTGGCGACTGACGGGGCGGCGGCGGCGGCGGCGGTCTGGGCGCCGACGGTCGTGCTCCAGGGCTCGGAGGACCGGGTGGTGACGCCGGCCCGGACCCGGGCGCTGCTGACCCGGTTCGGGGGGCCGTTGTCGTACCGCGAGCTGCCGGCCGACCACCTGCTGGTCGCCGATGACCGACCGTCGTGGCCGGACGTGCGGGCGACGGTGGTCGGGCTCGTGACCGCCCCGGTCTCCCCGCGGGGCGGGCTCCCGACGCCGGCGGCGATCGCCGAGCACGGCGCCCCACGGGCCGCCGGCGCGATCGGTGATGCGCGGGTGCCGGCCCTCGCCGGAGACCGCTAGGTGACGGCGGTGAGCGTGCCACCCCGGCGGCGCCGGTGCCCGGGAGGCCTGCCGGCCGCCCGGCGGCCGGTGCCCCTCGATCCCCGCGGCCAGCGCCGCCGACCATTGGTCGCGGCGGTTCCCTTGGCCCGCGGGGGTTGGGTGACGCCCCCGGCGCCCAGGGGTGGGAGCGCATCTGCTCGGTGGTCCTGGCGCCGAGTCGGGGCGGGCCGACGCCCCTCGGGGGAGCGGTGAGCGCCCGGCGCCTGCTGGGCGTGCTCGCGGCCGTCCAGGCGGTCCTCGGGCTGCGGGTCGTGCTGCGGCTGGTCGCGACCGCGCGGGGTACCCGGATCGGGCGCGCCGAGGCGCCGCCGGGGGAGCGGGTCGCGGTCGTGGTGCCGGTGCTCGACGAGCGCGACCGGCTCAGGCCCTGCCTCGTCGGCCTCGCCGAGCAGGGGCCCGAGGTCGCCGAGATTCTCGTCGTCGACGGCGGCTCGGCGGACGGCACCCAGGCGCTGGTGGCGGCCTTCGCGGCGCGTGACCGGCGGGTCCGCCTCGTCGACGCCTCCCCGGTGCCGCCTGCTGTCAACGGCAAGGCGCACGGGCTGCGGGTCGGCGTCGACGCGAGCGACCGGGCGCTGCCCTGGGTGCTGACCGTTGACGCTGACGTCCGGCCGCGGCCGGGTCTGGTCGCGGCGCTGCTCGCGCACGCCCGGGAGACCGGGGTGGCGGCGCTCAGCGCGGCGACCGAGCAGGAGCTTTCGGGGCCGGGGGAGGGGGTCGTCCACCCGGCGCTGCTGGCGACGCTGGTCTACCGGTTCGGGATCCCCGGCCACGCCGTCGACCGGGTCGCGGCGGTCCAGGCGAACGGGCAGTGCTTCCTCGCGCGGCGGGACGCGCTGGGAGGTATCGGTGGCTTCGGAAGCGTGCTGGGGTCGGTCTGCGAAGATGTTACGCTAGCCCGCGGTCTGGTCGCGGCGGGCCACCGGGTCGGGTTCTACGAGACGGACGGCCTCGTCTCGGTGGCGATGTACGCCGGGTGGCGCGACGCCTGGCGGAACTGGACCCGCTCGCTGCCCCTGCGCGACCGCTACTGGGGGCTGGCCGGTCCGATCGGGCTCGCCGAGGTGCTGCTCGTCCAGGCGTCGCCGCTGCCACTCCTGGCCCTGCTCCGGGCACGGCCGCTGCGCCGCCTGGGCCGCCACCCGATCGCGATGGTGAACGCCATCCTGGTGGTGGTGCGGCTGGGAACGCTGGCGGGGATGGGCCGGGCCTACCGGCGCCGGCCGTGGACCTACTGGCTTTCGCCGCTGGTCGACCTGCCGGTCGCCGTCCAGCTCGTCCGCAGCGCCGCCCGCCGCCGTCACACCTGGCGCGGGCGACCGATCGTGCGGGGCGGCACGTGACCGACTCGGTGCGGTCGTGCCCGACCCCGTCGCCGTGGTCGACTGCCTCACGGTCCGCATCGCTGTCGTCGTCGTCCTGTTCCCCCGGAGGTCCGCGATGACGTCCACGTTTCCCACGCTCCCGTCGGTCGGCCCGGTCTCGGGGCCGCCCCGCGAGGTGCCCCCGCCGAGCGGGGGGCGTGGCCCCCGGGTCGTCTCGCTGCTCGGGTCGTGGGCCGACCCGGCCGCGAAGGCGGCCTGGGGGCTGCTGGCCGGGCACGTCCTGGCGCTGCTGTTTGGGCTGGCCGGTCTCCTGATCGCGATCCCCAACTCCCACCTCTGGGCCGACTCCGAGCTGGGGGTCGAGACCTACAACTTCGGCATGAAGTACGGTGGCGCGACCCACATCCTCTTCGGCGCGGCGGCGGTGTTCGCGCTCGGGGTGCTGGCCGTCGGGCTGTGGCGGACGGCCCTCTTCTTCGTCGCGGCGGTCGTCCTCTCGGCGGGGTCGGAGCTGGTCGGGACCGGCACCGGCTGGCCGTTCGGCAACTACGAGTACACCGACTACCTCGGCTACCGCCTGCTCGACCGGGTGCCGTTCACGATCCCCCTCTCCTGGTTCTACATGGGCCTCGCGTCGTACCTGCTGGCGCGGGTGGTGGTCGCGATGGTCGGGCGGCGGCTCGGTCCTGTTGGCAAGACGGGTTGGACGGTCGGGCTCGGGGTCTGGTTCGTCGTGGTCTGGGACCTGGTGCTGGACCCGGCGATGGCCCACGAGGACCTGAGCGTCAAGTTCTGGGAGTGGCACGAGACCGGGCCGTACTTCGGGATGCCGATCCAGAACTACCTCGGCTGGGCCTTCACCGCCGCGCTCTACATGGGGCTGAGCCGGCTCCTCTGGGGGCGGGAGGCCGACCCGACCCGGTACGCGGTCGCCCTGCCGGCCGGGATCTACGTCGCCAACATCGTCTTCGCGAGCGCGCTCAGCCTCAGCGTCGGGCTCTGGCTGCCGGTGGTGCTCGCCGTCGCGCTGGGGGTGCTGCCGGTCCTGATCGCCTGGCGGATCCGGCGGACCACGCCGCCGACCCGGCCGCTCGTGCCGTCGCTGGGTGGTAGCACCTGGGCCCCGTCGGGTCGGTAGGGCGCGGCGGGGGGTGACCGTGCGGGGGACCGTCGCCGACGCCGTCCGCGCCCGCCTGGTCGGCGGGGCGACCGAAGAGGGGGTCCCGGCCGCGATGGCCTGGCGCAGCCTGCGCCAGATGTGCCGAGGGCAGCTACGCCGCCACGTCGACCTCACCGTCGAGGGCCTCGAGCACGTCCCCGCGGAGGGGCCGGTCGTCGTCGCCGCCCGCCACTACCACCACCTCTACGACGGCTGTGCGATCGGCACCAGCATCGCGCGCCACCTCCACATCCTGGTCGCGGCCGACTGGGCGGGCGACGCGCGGACGCGGCGCTTCCTGGACCTGGGCGCGCGGGTCGCCCGGTGGCCGGTCGTCCTGCGGCCCGACGCGCCTCGGTACCGCCCGGAGCTGCGCGACGACCCGGCGGCCCGGGCCGCCTACGAGGCGGCGGCGGGGCGCTCCCTCCGCCGGGCGGCCGCGGAGACGGTAGGGCTGCTGCGCGGCGGCAACGCGCTGCTGGTCTTCCCCGAGGGGTACCCGACGATCGACCCGACCTTCACCCCCAAGACCAGCGACGACGAGGTGCTGCCGTTCCAGCCGGGGTTCGTGCGCCTGGTCGCGCTGGCGCAGGCGGACGGCGTGACCCGGGTGCCGATCGTGCCGGCGGGCCGTAAC
>CADCWG010000190.1 GCA_902806335.1 uncultured Thermomicrobiales bacterium
TCACCGACCTCGGCTTCGCGCCGGTGGAGGGGGGCGAGTTCGACTTCGGCGACGCCTTCGACAGTGTCGAGGCCTTCCTGGAGACCGCCCAGGCGCTCGAGAACACGGGCGTCTCCGCCTACCTCGGCGCGGCGCCGGCGATCACGGATCCCACCGTCCTGGCGGCGGCGGGCAGCATCGCGACGGTCGAGGGTCGGCACGCGAGCTACCTCAACCTGCTGAACGGCGACTCGCCCTTCCCAGACGCCTTCGACGAGGCTCGCACGCGTGACGAGGTTCTGGAGATTGCCGGCCAGTTCGTTGTCTCCCTGCCTGAGGCGGACGAGGCGGTGGACGCGGGGACGGATACGGGAACGGGCACGGATACGGGAACGGACACGGGTACCGACACGGGCACTGACACCGGGACCGCAACCGAGCCGGCCGTCGATGAGACTGTTGACACCGACGGTGACGGCCTGACGGACATTGACGAGGTGAACGTCAACGGGACAGACCCGACGCTCCTCGATACCGATGGGGACGGCGTGGACGACGGCACCGAGGTCACCAACGGGACCGATCCGCTCGACTCAGCGAGCGCCTAGCACCCAGCTGAGCCCCTGCTCGGGCGGCCATGTCCCCATTGCTCTCGGCCTTCTGACTGAATTGAGAAGGCCGAGAGTTTGACCACCGGTTCCTCGTCTCGCTGCAAGAGCCGGATGGTGGCGTATCCGAACAGGTGTCACCGCGGCGAAGCAACTCAAGCGCACCATGGAGGACAAGCACGATGAAAGAACGGATTGATCGACGCGCGTTGACGAAGTCGGCGGGCGTGCTGGCCGGGGTTGCGGTCGGAGGACGGCTCGCCTCAGCCGCCGCCCAGGACGCGACGCCGGCTGGGAGTCCCGTGGCGATGGAGACGGTGGATCAGATCCTCGCCGACTGGCCGGACGTCTCGTCCGAGGTGGCCGGGACGGTCATGGAGAAGTACGGCCCACCGCAGGAGGCGACCGCCAGCTTCCTGGTCTGGCACAACAACGGACCCTGGAAGCGCACCATCCTCAACCGCGACCCAGTGCCGCACGACTTCCCGATGCCGCACCCCGACCTGCTCGAGCAGTTCATCGACTACCGAGTCTCACCCGACATGTTCGACGAGCTCGCGCAGTACGACGGCAGCGTGATTGTGGAGCGGACCAAGGGCGAGATCAGCGCCCGTTGCGATGCGGAGGAGGCGAACTTCCTGGCGATCAACTTGGCCAACGACGTCGCTACCGGGCAGCGCAACGTCGAGGAGGCCCGGGCCTTCTACGCTGAAACGATGATGGCCTTCAAGAGCGGCCAGTCCGACCCCTACGTCGAGGGCTTTGTGTTCGAGGTTCCGGAGGGGGAGACGGCGGACCCTGACATGCCGGCTCAGATGGAAGGCATGGCAACCCCAAGCAGCTAAGCCCGGTCTCGCGTCCCGTGGATCCGCAGATACCCCGACTCGGGCTACCCGCCCCGGAGCGGGGTATCTGCGGACAACAAGACGTGAGTCGACACCACGAGTCGGGGCCATTGCGCTTGTGCTGATAGACCCGCCGAAGCGCGGTTGCCTTTGCACGCACGCCACCCGCTTAACACCGGCCCCGGTAGTGATGCTCCATCAGCATCGCCCTCCGACTTCGGCTTATCTAGGTGTCACGGAGGCGCTTTGCGTGCTCGCCAAACAGCATCCCAACCAGTCCTCCGTGCAATGTCGGGATGCTCATGCTCACTCCGTTGAGCTCGCGCAGTCGCATCACGAGGTCGGCAACGCACGTACCGGCCGCATAGACATTCCCTTAGCCACAATCCCTGCGCTCTCGGACGGTCCTCATATCGAAGGAGAAACGGGTATGCAGCGGTCGCTCGTCCACGTGGTCATCCTCGCGCTCGTCCTGATCTCGGCGCCCGCGCCCGCCGTGACGGCCCAAGAGGCAACGCCGCCCGCGGCAGAGACGGATCGACCTGCCTGCGCCACGACGCTCGGCGCTGCTGGGACGCCGACCGCCGCGGACGACGCGGACCTCGCCGGCTGGCAGACCGTCCCGCTGACCGACGCCCGCACCGGCGACGCGTTCACCGTGGGCGACTTCCTCGGCTGCGCGGTCTTCGTCGACATGATGGCTACGTGGTGCCCGAGCTGCCGCCAGCAGATGGAGTATGTCGCCGCGGCGGCGAAGGAGCTTGATCCCGACCAGTTCGTCTTCCTCTCGATCAGTGTCGAGACGGAGCTCGTGAACAAGGACCTTGCCCGCTATGCCGACGACGCAAGCTTCGACTGGCGCTTCTCGGTCGCCACGCCGGACGCCCTCAAGGCGATCGTCGACGAGTTCGGCCGCGAGGCGATCCTGCCGCCGTCGGTCCCCCACGTCATCGTCGAGCCCGACGGGACGTACGGCGACCTCCACACCGGCTACTCGGAGCCGGACGAGATCGTGGAGCTGATGAAGGCGGCGGCCGCGGCCTAGCCGGCGATGGGCGAGTATCTCCAGGCGTTCGTGCTCGGCAACGGCGCGATCCTCGGCAACGTCTGCGTGCTCCCCCTCTATCCTGGGCTGATCGCCTTCCTGGGCGGGACGGCAGGCGGCGGGCGGCCGAGCCGAGGACGGCCGCTGCTCGGGCTGGCCGTCTTCGCCGGCGTCGTGAGCATCATGGTCGCGCTCGGCGCGGTCCTCTTCCAGCTCGACCGCAGCTTCAGCTCGATCTTCGAGTGGCTCCTGCCGACGATCTTCGGCGCCGTGGTGATCCTCGGGTTGCTGATGGTCGCCGGCAAGAACCCGTTCGCCCGGATGACGACGGTCCAGGCGCCGGTGCTGCGCAACCCGGTCGTGACCGCCTTCCTCTACGGGATGCTGCTGGGCCCGATGACGCTTCCCTGCACCGGCCCGCTCGTCATCAGCGCCTTCGTGCTCGGCGTCGGCGATGTGGGGTCGCTCCTCGACGGGCTGCTCTACTTCGTCGCCTTCGGGTTCGGGTTCGGCTGGCCGCTCGTCGCGCTGCCGCTGGTCGCTGCGCCGGCGCAGCGACACATTACGGGGTTTCTGACCCGGCACCACACGGCCGTCGAGCGGTGGTCTGGCGTACTCCTCATCGTCGTGGCGGCCTACGGCTTCTCCGTCGACGTGCTGCCGAATATCTCGTAGGCGTAGCTCCAATCTGCCGCTGGGATGGTCGCCTCGAACTGGGCCGATTCATCAACGAGGACGACGGTGCTGAGGGCCGTCTTGCCCTGCTGAGAGGGAATGGGTTCGGAACCGCTGAGGCGGACGGCCAATGGCATCTCACTTGCGCGGACATGGACGAGAACGACCACCATGGCGAGGGCACGGAGGACATGATGTCGGATACGAGTGTGACGAAGATCGATTCGCGGTTCTCGCCGAAGGGCGAGCTCGGCCAGAAATACCTCGCGGCCGGCATCGCCCTCTCCATGCGGCTGTGGGAGGAGGAACCGCCCGGCGAGCCGAAGCCCGAGGCGAGGCGCGACTACGAGACGGTCGGCTACGTAATCGCGGGGCGTGCTGAGCTGCATATGGAGGGGCAGGTGGTGGTGCTGGAGCCGGGCAACTCCTGGGTCGTTCCCAAGGGCGCTTCCCATACCTACAACATCCTCGAGCGCTTCACAGCGGTCGAAGCCACGAGCCCGCCTGCGGAGGTCCACGGCCGCGACGAGACCGAGCGGTCGTAGGGTCCCTCACGCCGCTCGCTGGCCAAACAGAGGCCGAGGGCTTCGAACGGTATCGGTCCAACTCTTGCACGTCGCAAGCTGAACGACCGGTCCGAGGGCTGGACTCGTCGCATGGGTATACAGGAGGAACGGCGATGCTCTTCTACTGCGAGTTCACGTGGTACCCAGGCGTGAAGCGGGAGGTGGTTGCCCAGCGGGTCGTGCAGCAGCACGACGTGGGCGCCAACCATCCCGAGCGGATCAAGGGGTGGTACAACCTGGTCGGTGGAGGAGCGGGGTTCCTGCTCGTCGACTACGACACCCCCGAGGAGCTCACCGCCTTCCTCCAGCCCTACATGGACCTGATGAGCTTCGATGTCCGGGCGGTCACGGAGAACGCGTACGACAGCACCCTCGAGCGGCTCCGGGAGCTTGGGACATCCTGACCTCGGGCGAGCTCGGCCGATCCTCTACGGGCGGACGCGGATCGAGCGGTTATCGTCGCAGGCCACGAAGGTCGGGCCGACACCCGCTCGACCTCTACAGCATGTGCGGCAGATCCCGTGCTCAGTTGCTCGCGGGATGCCCGTCCAGAGGCTGACCGGAACCCAAAAGGCCTGCCCGGCCGCCGCCCCGCCGGGTAGGGTCCCCGACTAACCCCCCGTGGCCCGCCGCGTCGCCCCCTGGGCCGCCACGTACCGCTCGGCCATCCGCGCCGCGCGCCCGGCCTCCCGCTTGTACCACGGGTCGCGGGCCCGCTCCGCCA
>CADCWG010000191.1 GCA_902806335.1 uncultured Thermomicrobiales bacterium
GGCGTGACCCGCACCGCCAGCAGGTGGCCGAGGGCGTCGACGGCGGCACGCTGCTGATCTGGGCGTTGGTCGTTGGTGGCTGGGTGATCGAGCCGATCAAAAAACCGGAGGACGCCACGACCTTCGCGCCGTTGCCGAAACGCTGGATCGTGGAGCGGACGTTCGCCTGGTCGGGGCGCTCGCGGCGACTGAGCAAGGACTGCGAGCGATCGCCGGCAACAAGCGGGGCCCGGGTCCGGATCGCGATGATCCAGCTCATGCTCAAGCGCCTCGTCCAGCGCCGACGGCTGCTCGACATGCCCTACGGGGGGTCCGGTCCACCATCAGCCCTCCGCGACGATCGTCAGCCCTCCGCGACGATCCGGCGCACGAGGTCCTGCACGGCGGCCTCGGTCTGGTCGCGTGCCAATCCCAGGTCGCGCCGCAGCAGCTTCCACACGGACAGGTCGGTGACCGCGACCAACTGGGTCAGCCGTTGGTCCCGATCCGACGGGGCATCCCCCAGCAAGGGTCCGAAGCACCGCTCCACCCAGGCGCGGTGGTAGCGGCGGCCTTGGTCGGTGACCGCGCGGACGGCGGCCGTCCGCTGCTCCTCGGCGAGCAGGTGCGCGACGTGGTCGCCCCACCGCTCGTAGTCGTCGACCAGGGCGTGCACCGCCCCGGCGACGTCGCCGACGGGTGCCGCGTCGCGCTCGTTCCGGATCTGCGGCGATGCCCATTCGGCGACCGCCGCGAACAACTGCTCCTTCGCGGCGAAGCGGCGCAGGACCGTTTGGACGGTGACCCCGGCCTGCGCGGCCACCGCCCCCAGCGAGACCCGGTCGTAGGGCAGCTCCCCGAACAGCCCTCGCGCGGCCTCGAGGATGCGCCGCTCCGTGGCCGCGCTCGCCTCCGCCCGCACCGTCATCCGGTAGCGCCGCCTCGGCTCCGGTTGCCCGCCCGCTTGACCCGCCCGCATGTTCATGTCAATATGACTAACATGAAATTCCGCCTCGCGTCAAGGCGGCCGCGTGGGCGACGCAACGACCAACCAAGGGGGCCACGATGCGCGTCCTGTTCACCAGCCTCCCCGCCTACGGCGCGTTCCAACCCCCGGTGCCGCTCGCCCGGGCGCTGGAGTCCGCCGGTCACGCGGTCGCCTTCGCCGTCGCCCCCGCCTTCTGCCCCGTCGTCGAGTCCGCCGGCTTCCGGTCCTTCCGGGCCGGGGTCGACTGGTCGTTCGACGAGTGCGAGGTGGTCTACTCCCGCGTCCGGGACACCCTCGTGCCGACGAGAGCGGCGTTCTCCCCGCTGCGGGACGTCTTCGCCGGGTTCCTGCCGGGTCAGATGGTGACCGACCTGCTGACCATCGCCCGGGCGTGGCCGTTCGACGTGGTCGTGCGCGAGCCGATGGAGTTCGGCGGGTGCGTCGCCGCCGAGGTCCTGGACCTTCCGCACGCGACCTGCGGCCCGCTCTTCTGCTTCTGGGACGGCGCGTGGCACGCCACGCCGGGCGAGACCACCAGGCCGGAGTTGGACCGGGTGTGCCACGCGCATGGGCTGCCACCGGACCCGGGCCTCGCGATGCTCCACCGTCACCTCTACCTCGCGTGCCTGCCGCCGCGGTTCGTGGGCCCGGGGCTCACGGTTCCCCCGACAGTCCGCTTCCTTCGCCCGGTGCCGTTCGACCGCCCCGCGGCCGAGGACCTGCCGGCGTGGGTGACGGAGCTGCCCGATCGGCCGACCGTCCACGCCAGCCTCGGCACCATCTTCCACCGCACCCCGGGGGTCTTCGAGGCGATCCTGGCCGGGCTGCGGGATGAGGATGTCAACCTGCTCCTGGCGGTCGGTCGCGACCAGGACCCCGGGCGCTTCGGTCCCCAGCCACCCAACGTCCGGATCGAGCGCTACCTCCCGCACGAGCCGCTCCTGCCGCGCTGCGACCTCGTGATCACGCACGGTGGCTACGGCTCGGTGATGGCCTGCCTAAACGCGGGGGTGCCGATGGTGGTGGTCCCGCTGGCCGGGGGCGACCAGGCCGGCAACGCGGACCGCTGCGCCGCGCTGGGGGTGGCGCGGGTCGTGGCGGCCGGCGAACGCACGCCGACGGCGATCCGGGCGGCCGCACGGGAGGTCCTGGGAGACTCGCACTACCGCGAGCGCACAGGCCGGCTGCGGGACGAGATCGGTGCCCTGCCGGGGCCGGAGCACGGCGTCGACCTCCTCGAACGGTTGGCGACCGGCGACCGCGGACACGGCGTGGGCGTCGGCGCAGGACCAGGCCGGTCTGCGCTTCCGGCAGGGTTACGGTGAAGCCCGGGCGTGCCGTGCCCAAGGCGCAGCACGCCCCAGCTCTTCAGACACCCCCTTAGACAATTCTGATTGTCCGCACGGCGTTACCGGCCCCGGCACCTTCATCGACCCCCTCCTCCATCGCCCCGATCCCGGATCATGGCCACAGCGGCCCACTGCGGCCCACTGCGGCCCACAGCGCCATCGGCCCCGCCCGATTCCGTGCCAGACCCCCCCGCGCGGCCCAGGGGCCCAGAACGCGTCGCGGTTAGTGTTGCGCGGCGTTCGTGGTGAGGGGAGCGGCTGTCGCTCGGCTGGCCGGCAGCGGGGCCCGGCCCGTGCGAGGATGCCCCCATCGTGCCCCCATCGCCGCTCCGACGGTCGGCCACGGCAGGGGCTTGAGACGGGAGAGGGACGCATGCTGCGACGATTGATAGGGCTGCTCCGGGGGCGCCCCGCCGCCCGCCCGCCGGCCGATCCCCCTGCGGAGCGGGACTACACCCAGGACCGGGAGGACCGCCGCGTGGGGCGGCTGGACGACGAGGACCGGGCGTGGGAGGTGGCGAGCCAGCAGCGGGAGCGCGACGCCCGGGACGAGAAGCTGCCGCCCCAGGTCTAGGGTCGAACCCGCCAGGAGGTCGGGCGTCACCTCGCCGGCGGGACGTACGGCGTGTCGCCCAACAGCTCTTCGACCGGGATCGCCAGCCCGCCGATCTCCTCGTCCCGCGCGACGGCCCTACTCGACCGGGGTCGGCTCGACCGGGGTCAGGCGCCCGGTCTTAACGTCGTAGACAAAGCCGGCGACCGCGGTGTCCGGCCGGATCAGGGGTGAGGCCGCGATCGCCGCCACGTCCTCCCGCACGCTCTCCTCGACGTCGGCGAAGGGCAGGAACGCCATCCCCGCCGCGACGGCCCCGGCCTCCTCGCCCAGCCTCTCCGCCAGCCGCCCGCGGATGACCTCGTCGGTGAAGGTCAGCATCCCGCAGTCGGTGTGGTGGACGACGACGATCTCGCGGGTGCCGAGCAGCTCCTGCGAGATGGCCAGCGAGCGGATCGCCTCGGCGGCCAGGCCGCCGGCGTTGCGGATGACGTGGGCGTCCCCCTCCTCCAGCCCGAGCGCCTTCGCGGGGTCGATGCGGGCGTCCATGCAGGTCAGGATCACGACCTTGCGCGCCGGGGGCATGGGCAGATCGCCCTTGGCGAAGCCGGCGGCGTACGTCTCGTTGGCGGCGAGGAGCTCGGGGAGCACGGGCATGGCTGGTCCTCCGGTGGGACGGGGCGACGTGTGCCGCCCGCCGTCGGTCGAAACCTACACCACCAACGCCTACACCACACGGGCCGCCGTCGATGAGGTCGCAGGACCGCCCAGACCGCGAAGGCGGCGGCCAGGGTTCCCACCGCCGACGCCGAGGGGTACGCGACGGCGCACCCCGCCCTCGTCTGCGGCGCCGTCGCATCGTCAGACGAACCTCATACTCCGGAGGTCGCCCCGTTTCACCCTGTCTCGAAAACGGCCGTTTTTGGGACGGGCATGGGGCGCCCCTCACACGGAGAACGCTGGGCTGGTGGGGGTATAGCGCTCGAACAGCCAACGTAGCGCCCGGTACCGCTGGCCCGGGCTATGCGTAGCCCGGAC
This sequence comes from uncultured Thermomicrobiales bacterium, assembly GCA_902806335.1. Taxonomy (GTDB): domain Bacteria; phylum Chloroflexota; class Chloroflexia; order Thermomicrobiales; family UBA6265; genus CADCWG01. The sequence continues at coordinate 3,908 of CADCWG010000191.1, forward strand.
GGCACCCGGCCCTTGGAGGTCCCGGGGGATGTTCGGGGGGTGAATTCCCACGTCCGAGGACCGATCCCCGGTGCCGATCGAGGACGACCAGAGCCGGTCACGCTCACCGAGGAGGATCGTCGTGTCGTTCCTGCACCGCAGTCCGTCGACTCAACGTCCTGCGACGATCAACCGCCGCGCGGTCCTCAAGTGGGGCGCCGCCGCCCCGGTGGGCGCCGCCGCCGTCGGGATCGCCGCGCACCGTAGCCCCGGACCGGGCGGACCCGTCCGCGCCGCCAGCCTGGCGCAGCCGGCCCCCTTCGCCGAGCTGGAGGAGGCCACGCTGGTCGACCTGCGCGCGGCGCTGGACGACGGGCGCATGTCGGTCCGGGAACTGGTCGACGCCTACCTGGCGCGGATCGAGGCCATCGACCGCGGTGGCCCCCGCCTCAACAGCGTGATCGAGCTCAACCCCGATGCGCAGGCGATCGCCGACGCGCTGGCCGGCGACCTGCGGGCCGGCACCCGGCGCGGGC
>CADCWG010000192.1 GCA_902806335.1 uncultured Thermomicrobiales bacterium
GGGTCGCGGTCGCGTCCCCGCTCCCGACGCCGCCGTCGCCGTCCCCCCAGAACTCGTTGAACGCGAACAGCCCTCCGGCCAGCGCGGCGACGGCGACCAGCGCGCCCAGCAGCCGGGCGACGACCCGGCCACGGCGGCGGCGGTTGACGCGGTCGACCACCTCCGGCGGCAGCGGCTCCGGAGCGGGGCGCACGGCGATCGGCTCGCCGCCCGGCGGCACCCGGGCGACCGAGCCGTAGACGGGTCGCGAGAAGATCCCCGTGGCGTCCGCCCCGCCCCCCGCCGTGGCCGCGCCGTAGTCGCCGGGGCCCGCCTCGTCAGGTCGGGGGGCATAGGGGGAACCCCCGGGCGGATAGAGGCCACCGGCGGAGGCGGCGTCGGGCGGCGAAGGCTGATCGGACGCTGGCTGGCTGGGTCGCGGCTCCATGGGCTCCCGGTGGGTATCGAACGGGTCGGCGGGGCGAGCGGCGATGCGGGGTTCGCGGCCGCCCAGCCGCGGCTGGGGACACCGCCGGCCACGCGGGGAGACACCCCACGGCGGGGTCGGCTCGGCGGTCGGTGCGCGCAACGCCGGCCAGTATAGGGAACGCACCCCGCTGGCCGCCGGTTTCCCCGCACCGTCCGACGCTCGGGTCAGCCCAGCGTCCGAACGCGGTCCGACGCGCGGTGCGGGCGCGGGACACCCCGCTCGCTCGCCCCCCGACGGCTGCCGTCCCTGTCAGGGGCCCCGCACACCGGGCGAGCATGCCCTCGGCGGCGCGGCCCCGATCGGGGCGGGTGGGGCCGCCGGGAAAGCCCGCCACCCACTGAGCCCGCCACCCACCGAGCCCGCCGCCAGCGGGGCGAGACGGCGCGCGGGGCGTCGCGACCGCGCTGCCTGGCCCCTCGGATGGGCGCCGGGGGCGAGTGGGACCGCGCCCGGCGGTGGGAGCCCCAGCCCGTCGCCTCGTCGACGCGCCGGGAGGCGCCCGGCGTTCGGGTCAGCAGGAGTCCGCCGAGGGCGGTGGTCACCACCGCGCCGGTGGCGCCGACGTTGGCGAAGCGCTGCCCGACATCGACCCCGAAGGCCCAGGTCACGGCCCATCCCAGGGCCCGCAGGGCGGCGGTTGCCGGCGGCCACCCCGCCAGTGCCACCGCGGCGCCGACCTTCGTCGCGGGACCCATGCTCGGCGGGGGCCGTCCTCGCGCGTGTCCCGTCGCCCCCCCGGGCGACCCGATCTCGGCAAGCCACGCCGGGGTCGCGGCCGGGCGCCCGGGTCGGTCCCCGGCCGCCGGCTCGGCGGGCGGGAACGGCCCGGGGAGTCGTCTGGCGAAGCGCCGTGGGTCCGGGGAGCTGTCGGTCAGGGCACCCTTGACCCGGCGGACGGACCCGGGGCCTTCGCGTGCTCGGCCGGGGCAATCCACCCCGTCAGTAGTCCCCTTGAATATGGGGTCGGGCCAGGGGCGGTGCCAGGTGGGCGCCGGGGTCGCCGCCAGACACCAGATCTAGGGGCGCGAGAGGGCATACGTACACCCAGTGGGGGTGACCGCCGGGCAACCCGTTTACACCGGAGGGTCGGGCCCCTAGTATCGTGCTATGCACTTGCAGAGCGGCCGCTCCGGCGGTCGATCCGGCGGGTCCCGGATGGGGCGGCCGGCAGGTGGGGCACCGAGCGCGGCCGGGGCCGCGACGATCGGCACGGCGCACAGGAGCGGACCCGCGATGACCGACACCCTCGTCACCCCGACGGCCGACGCGACCGGCGCGGGGCTCGCCGTCCCCGACGCCCGCGCCGGGATCGCCCGCGCCGTGGACTACCCGGATGCCGGCGACGGCGTCCGCGCCGTAGTCGTCGGCCCGGCGGTCGCTCCGGCCAACCCGGCCCCTCAGGCCAACCCGGCCCCTCAGGCCAACCCGGCGGCCGCGACGGGCGGCCTCGCCCGCTTCTACATGACCAGCGACCTGCGGGCGGCGACCGGGCTGACCCGGACCCACCTCGACTACTACCTGCGCGAGGGGCTGATCGTGCCGACCGCCCGCACCGAGAGCGGCTACCTGCTCTTCGACGACCGCGAGCTGGCGACCCTGCGCGGGATCATCGCCGACCGCCAGGCCGGGGTCGGGATCCGGGAGATCCGCCGCCGCCTCGGCCGGTGACGAGGCCCCGACGGCTGACGGCTGACGGCTGAGAGCTGAGAGCTGAGAGCTTTCAGCCATCGATGACCACCGGTGGGGAGACGACGATGGGCAGACGGCGCGGCACGGCGGGGAGGCGGGACGCGCGATGACCTACTTCCGGCACTTCGGGCTGGACCGCGAGCCGTTCGGCACCACCCCCGACCCCGAGATGTTCTACAAGACCCTCGGCCACGAGGACTGCTACGAGCGCCTCAAGCTGGCGATCCAGCTCCAGCGCGGCCTCTCGGTGATCATCGGCGACGTCGGCTACGGCAAGACCACCATCAAGGTCGCCCTCCTCCAGGAGCTCCAGGCCGCCACCCGGCCGGAGGACGGCTTCGAGATCGGGATCGTCAACAACCCGCGGGACTGCCGGACCGACGGCCAGTTCCTCCGCGCGATCCTCGGCCAGTTCGGCCTGCTGGGCACCGGGCGGACGGCGCTCGACCTGACGACGGAGTTCCTGCGCTACCTGGAGGCGCAGCACCTCGCCCGGCGTCGGCTGCTGCTGGTGATCGACGAGGGGCAGAACCTGGCCGGCTCCCAGCTCGAGATCCTGCGCACCTTCCTCTCCTTCGAGACGCCGACCCAGAAGCTGATCAACATCGTGATCTTTGCCCAGCCCGAGCTCGAGGAGAAGATCGTTCGCAAGCGCAACCTCGCCCAGCGGGTGGCGATGGACCACAAGCTCAACCCGCTCAACCGCCGCGACACCGCCGGCCTGATCGCCCACCGCCTGGCCGTCGCCGGGCGGCCGCCGGGCGCGCCACCGATCTTCGCCGACGACGCCGTCGACGTGATCTACGAGCGCGCCGGCGGCATCCCGCGGGCGATCACGACCTTCTGCGCGGACTGCCTGGTCGAGGCGGTCTTCCTCGGCCGGGACCGCGTCGACGGCGCGCTCGCCGCCGAGGTGATCGGCCGCCGGGTCTTCACGGGGACGCCGGGCACCGACCGTGTGGATCGCACCGACCGGATGCCGGAGCCGGGCGGCGACGGCGGCCGGCGGGAGGACGCGGTCCAGACCCGGATCCCGATCGGGGCCACCGGGTCGAACGGGATCGTTCCCGGCGCGGGCGCCGACGCGGGCATGGAGTTCGGCGCGGGCGCCGGGGGCCTCCGGTGAGCGCCGGGCGGGCGGGCAGCGACGACGCGACGCCGGGCAACGGGCGGCGGCCGTTCCGGGCGGCCGACGTGCTGACAGGGCGGATCGACCGGGAGGGGGCCGCCGGCCGGGCACGTCCGGGCGGACGCAGTTCGGGCGGGCGCAAGCAGATCAGCGCCCAACTCGAGCCGGAGCAGGTCCGGCTGCTGGGCGAGCTGCACGCCCGCCTCAACGCGACGGCGACGCGGCGGATCGAGAAGAGCGAGTTGGTCGGGCTCGGGATCGAGCTCCTCGCGGCGGTGCTGGGGGCCGGGGCGGAGTCCCCGGCGGCCGGCGGCACGGGCGGGGGGCTCGATCCGGCGCCGGACCGCGGCCAGGACCTTCGAGGGGCTGGCCGGGGACAGGCCGGGCGGGACGCGGCGGACGGTTCGGCGGGCTCCGGCCCGTTCGCCGACGCCGACGACCTGCGGACGTACCTGCGTACGCACGTACGTGGGTACGCGGGACGCCGATGAGGCGCGGGATGTCCGCGCGAGGAGGGAGCGCGATCGCGACACGGACGGACGCCGGGACCGACCGGCCACCAGGCGATGACCCAGCGCGCCCTACCCCGACCCGATCGGTCGCCGCCAAGCGGCCGCGCACGGGATCTACGGGGAGGGACGCGACCGACCGGAACGCCAACCGGTCGGTCGACACCGGGCATCGCCACGGGGCCACAGCGGAGACCCGGCGGGCAAAGCAAGAGGCCGGCGCGCCAACGCCGACCTCGTCGCCTGCCCCGCCGTCCGAAGACCGAGGGCTTCAGTTGCTGAGATTCCGGCCTCTGGGCTGAGTGAGCGGACCGTCGCCAAACCGCCTGCTCGCGACCGCCCCGGCCGACCTGGATTTGCCACCGCGATCCCCGCCAAGGGAGGGTGAAGTGCACCCGGGCGACGACCCCATTCTAGGTACCCCCAGCGGGGGGTGTCAACCCGTCACAGCTCCCTCCGCGGCCGCCGGCCGCCGGGCCGGGCCGGTGCGCCCGTGACCCACGGACGCGAGCCGACGGGCAGCGCCAAGCCGAGCGGGCGGCGCCCATCCAGGGCGGAGTCGACGGCCGACCCCAGCGTGGCGACGCCGCGCCGGGGCGTCGGCGTGCCGGGCGTGCCG
>CADCWG010000193.1 GCA_902806335.1 uncultured Thermomicrobiales bacterium
TCGCTGGCGGGCGACGGGTTGCGGGCCCTGACCGGGTCGACCGGCAGCGGGGTGGTGGCCTGGTTCCTGGCCGCCGTCTTCGCCGTGAGCGGCGCCGGCAAACTGCGCCGGCCGGCCCTCGCCGCGATGGCGATGGTCGACTTCGGCGTCCAGCGGCGGGTGCGCCCGGCGCTCGGGCTCGCGCTTGGCCTCGCCGAGGTCGGGCTGGCGCTCGCCCTGATCGTGACCCCCGCCCCGGCCGGCGTGGTCGCCGCCGGGCTCCTCTGGGGTTTCACGCTCCTGATCGCCCGTAGCCTGCGGGCTGGCGGCGACTTCGCCTGCTTCTGCTTCGGCGAGAGCGACGGCGCGATGTCGCGCTGGACGCTGCTCCGGACCGGCGCCCTGGCCGTGATCGCGACCGCCCTGCTCGCGGGGGACGCGCCGGCGGCGAGGTGGGACGGCAGCGGGCCGATCCTCGAGCTGGTCGCCGCGGCGGCGCTGTTCGGGATGGCCGTCCTCGCCCGCCTCGTCCCCAACCTCCTGCGCTGGAACCGGGACCTCTTCGAGCCCGCGACGTCGGCGCAGCCAACGGTGCTGCCAGCGGGGCGACCATGAGCACGATCGGTGTCGTTGCGATCGTCCTGGCCGGGCTCTGGCTGGCCGCGCTCACGGTCGTGGTCGTGCTCGTGGTCCGCCAGGTCGCGCTGATCATGGTGCGGCTTGAGCGGTCCACGGCTGCCTCCGGTGACGTGAACATCGCCGAGCCAACGTACGACTACGACCCAACCACCGACGGTCTGGCCGTCGGCAGCCGCGTGCCGGACGACGTCGCCCAGGAGCTCCCCGAGCTCGGGTCGGGCACCACCCAGCTGCTGCTCCTGTCGGCCCACTGCAACCCCTGCCGCGAGATGGCGGTCCAGCTCGGGCGGCGGCCGGTCGGCGCCTTCGGACGGGTGGTCGCGCTCGTGCCCGGCACGCCGGCGCTGGCCGACGGGGTGGTCGACGCGCTGCCGGCCGGCATCCGGCCGATCCGGGATCCGGTCGCGACCGGCATCGCCAAGAGCCTGGAGATCCGGCGCGTCCCGTTCGCGCTGCGGGTCGAGGGTGGGGTGATCGCGGCCAAGGCGCCACCGCTGGACTCGGTGGTCGATCTCGAGCGGTTCATCGTGGACGGAAGCGACTCGCCAGGTGGGCGGGTGGCCGTGGGGGCTCGTGGCGAAGGGGAGGCCGGACATGCCGACTAGCGGACGACGCGACGACATGCTACCCGACGGATCGGAGGGCGGAGGTATCCGGGGCGTGCTGCTGGGACGCCGCCGGTTCATGGCGGTCCTCGGCGGTGGGCTCTTCGGCGTCGCCACCAAGGCGTTCGCGCCGAAGACCGCCGTCGCCGCCCCGACGCCCAGCCTGTGCTATGGCGCGCCCGGCTGCGACACCTGCAGCGGCGCCACCTGCACGGGGTGCTACAACGGTCCCGCCTACAGCTGCGGTGGGAACCACTGCTGGGTGGTGGGCGGTCCGACGAACTCGGACGGCAGCCGGACCTACTACAACTGCTGCGACTGGTACCGCAGCGACGAGAGCATCTGCATCTGCCGCGGTACGGCCTACACGACCGGTCCGACCCAGCCGCCGCCGAGCCAGCCGCCGCCGAGCCAGCCGACCCCGACGCCGGTTCGGCCCGCGCCGACCCAGCCGGCGGCCGAGGTGGAGGACGGCGTCTCCGGCGGTGGCTACACCCCGCCCCAGCAGACTCCTCCGCCCAGCACGCCGACGCCGCGCCCAAGCACCCCGCCGCCAAGCACCCCGACGCCGCGCCCGAGCACCCCGGTTCCGACTCAGCCTCCGGCTGAGGACGACGGCGACTCGGTCATCTTCCCCTCGCGGTAGATGGTGAGTCTCTCCCCGGCGGTCCCCGGTCGCCGGCTGCTGGCCATCGTGACGCTCGGGGGCGGGGCACTCGGCCTCGCCCTCCGGGCGGTTCCCAACGACCGGGCCTGGCTGATGGCGCTGCTCGCGCTGTCGGCCGTCCTGGTCGCGGTGGCGCAACAGACCCTCCCCTGAGGGCCCAACGCCGCGTACGGAATCGTGCATTCCGCTCGGGACCGGAACCAGGCCGGCACCTCCTGGGTCACGAAGGCGGTGGTCTACACCGCCGCGACGGCGCTCGCCGCCGCGCTCGCCGGGGCATGCCTCGGTGGGCTCGGCTCGTTGTTGCCAGCGTCGGTCCGGGTCGCCCTCGGGAGCCTGCTCGGGCTCGCCGCGGTGGTGGTCGGCGGGGCGGAGCTCATCGGCCGTCCGCTCGGCCTGATCCATCGCGACTGCGAGACACCCCAGCGGTGGGTGCACGCCGGCGCCGTGCGCTGGGCGGCGGTGAACGGGGCCGCGCTCGGCGTCGGCGCGACGAGTCGGATCGGGTTCTGGCTCTGGTACGCCGTCCCACTGGGCGCCGTGCTGGCGGGCGACCCCGCCCTCGGCGCCGCGCTCTACGCGAGCTACGGGCTGGTCCGCGGGGGGTCGGTCTGGGCGCTGCTCCTTCTGCCGCGGTGGCTCGGGATGCGGGGCGACCAGCTCGGGATCTGGCTGATCCAGCGGGACCGGCTGGCCCACACGCTCACGGCGGCCCAGCTCGTCCTGCTCGGCGTGGTGGTCGTCCTCGTCGTCGGCTTCTGATCCGAGACCCGGACCGCCGGGACTCCTCTACCCGCGCTCGCCGACCTCCCGCCGTGCCCTCGTTCGGGTGGCACGGTGTCCGGCGCCGAGACGTTGGTCCCGGGCGGCCGCCGCCGTCCCATCGCCCCTCCAGCCCGCCGCGACGTGGCCGGCCGGGGACCCCCGCCTGGAAACCCGGCAAACACGAGAGATCCGGTTCCGGGCACACCGAGCGGCCCGTCCGAGACGGTTCCGGGCGTCGGCCCGGCTCGCCGCTCTACCACGCGTGGGGAGCCGTGTTGGTCAGGGGAAGCCGAGGTCGCGCGCGGCAGTCGAGGACAGCCCGAGCGCGGCGTGGTGCGGCGGCGCTCGCAAGGGCCACTGCCGGGCCGAGGCGAAGCCGACCGGGAACAGACTCCGGGCCGCAACGGCGGGGCGCGATTCGGGACCAGTCGGTTCGGTGGCGGTAGCAAGGGGTGACGGCGGCCGGCCACCTCCGGGCGAGCCCCGAGGACCTACGGACTGCGGATCGTCACCGTGGCCCCCACGCCCGCACACCGCAGTCGGCTTCACCCCTGATTCGGGATCCGGTTGTCGGGTGGTGGTATCGGAGGCGGGCGCTGGCTGGGCCCGCCCGGGGCAAGCCCCGGGCTCAGGAACGCAGCCGGCCGCAGCCGGCTGCGGACCGGCCGGCCGATGCCGGCTGCGGACCGGCCGGCCAGAGTCCGGGTGATCACCCGGATCCCGTATGCGCCTTTGAGCTCGGGCTCCACCCCGGGCGGGCCCGGCCCAGGTCGGCTGTGGACCCGCCAGGCGGAGCCATGGTCTCTCCTGGACAGATGGCGGCGTTGGGAGGAGACCGCCCACGGCGACTCGTCGTCGGGCGCTGGTGCCGGTGGTGGACCGCCGGGTTCGGGCCGACGCCGCCGACGTGGCGGGCGCCGCCGCCACGTGGAGGACGCGACGGGGGGAGGCCAGCTGGCCTCCCCCCGTCGCGCGTGGTCGTCGTGCCGCTGTGGTCGGACGCTCTGGTCCGATCCTAGGAGAAGGCCGCCGGGGTAGCCGGAGCCGGCTCCCCGATTGCCTGCAGCTGCTGCACGATCGGCGCGGCGGCCTCCGTCAGTTCGGTGGCCACGGCGTCGAGGGCCTGCTGCGGGTCCTCGCCGCCGATCGAGACCCGCTCGAAGCCGGCGCCGATGATCTGGTCCCCGCCGGGGACCAGGCGGCGGGCAGCATCCTGGGGCCTGGTCAGCGGGAGCTGGTCGACCGCGGTCCGGAAGTTCGGGTTCGCGGTGAAGAACTCCTGCATCGCCGGGCTCTGGACCGCCGAGGTCCGCATCGGCATGTAGCCGGTGTCCTGGGACCACTTCGCCGTCACGTCGGTCGAGGTGCAGTAGGTGATGAACTGGAAGGCCGCCTCCTGCCGCTCGGGCGGGGCCGCCGCCAGGATCGCCAGGCCGGCGCCGCCGGTGGTGTTGCCGAACTGCTGCTCCTCGAGCAGGAACGACGTGCCGACCTCGAACCCGGTCTCCTCGGCGCCCGTCAGGACGCGTCGCAGGGCGCCCGTCGAGTCCATCATCGCGGCGGTCAGGCCGCTGATGAAGTCCTCGACCACGTCGTCGGGGTTGGTCGCCCAGCCGGCCTCGACCGACTGCCGGTACCACTCCGCAAGGGCGACGACGGGCGGCTCGTTGATCCGGATGTTGAAGTCCGGCTCGCTGTAGTGGCCGCCGAACGCCCAGGTCATCCCCTGGTTGTACCAGGCGAGGT
>CADCWG010000194.1 GCA_902806335.1 uncultured Thermomicrobiales bacterium
TTCCCGATGCGCTCCAAATGATGGGGGCGACTGCTCGGCGGCACGGGATCCCATATGGGCACGCCGGCCGGAAACCCGCGTGGGCGCGGGTCCCCGGCGCTGCGCCTCGCAGCGCCAGCCCAAGACGCCGACGACCGGCGAGGGGACGCCCGACTCCCCGACCCCGACACCGGTGGTCGTGCCCCCAACAGCGGCGGGGGCACGACCACCGCCCTCCCCCCGTTGGGGGCGTCGACCGCCGAATCACCCGCCCATCCAGGCGGCCAAGCCCGCCGGGTCCGGCGGCGTCCGACCGCCGGGGGACGGGGCGGTCGGCGGGACGCGGTCGAGCGCCTGGGCGAGGTCGGCGATCAGGTCTCGGGGATCCTCCAGGCCGACCGACACGCGGACGGTGCCGGAGCGCGGGAGCGGGGCGGCGGGGGAGGGCGACGCGCCGCCGGGGTCGCGCCGCGGCGGGGAGTAGACGGTCGTCTCGACGCCGCCGAGGCTGGGGACGTAGGGGATCGACCGCAGGGAGCCGGTGAAGGCATCGACCGCGGCCGGGCCGCCGTCGAGGTCGAAGGCGAGCATGCCGCCGGCGCCGTCCGGCAGCAGGCGGCGGGCGAGGACGGCCTGGGGCGCGTCGGGCAGGCCCGGGTAGCGGACGCGGGCGACGGCCGGGTGGGCGGCGAGGAAGGCGGCGACCTCGGCGGCGGTCCCGCTGATCCAGGCCATGCGGGGGGCGAGGGTCTCGATGCCGCGCAGCGCCAGCCAGGCGTCCAGGGCGCCGAGGGTCGACCCGAAGGCGCGGCCGGCGCGGCGCACGCGGGCGATCAGGTCGCGGCGGCCGGCGACGACGCCGGCGGTGAGGTCGTGGTGGCCCCCGAGGAACTTGGTGGCGCTGTGGACGACGAGGTCGGCGCCGTGGGCGAGCGGTCGGCAGAGCGCCGGGGTGGCGAAGGTGTTGTCGACGACGAGCAGCGCGCCGGCGTCGTGGGCGGCGGCGGCGGCCCGGGAGAAGTCGAAGAGCTTCAGGGCCGGGTTGGAGATGGTCTCGCCGTAGACGATCCGGGTGCGCGGGGCCAGGGCGGCGCGCAGGGAGTCGGGGTCGTGGAGCGCGGCGAAGGTGACGGTCACGCCGAACCGGGCCAGCTCCTGGGCGAGGAGGGCCTCGGTGTCGAAATAGCAGTCGGCGGAAGCCACGGCGTGGTCCCCGGCGCTCAGGTGGGCGAGGAAGACGAGGCCGATCGCGGCCATGCCGGAGGACGCGGCGTGCGCGTCCTCGGCGCCCTCCAGGTCTGCCACCGCCCGTTCAAGGGCGGTCAGGTTGGAGATGCCGACTCGGGCGTTTGCTGGCTCTGGAGGACCGACGGCGAGGCGGCTAACCGCGTCGTCGGGATCGCGGACCGCGTTGGCGTCGCCCTGAACGATGGGGCGGGCGAGCGGCCACGCCTCCTCGTTGCGGATCCGGTCGGCCTGGGCCGTCCGGGTTCGGAACGCGGGCGAGCCGCCTCCGGCGGGCGGCAGGCCCGGTGACCCTCCGGGTGACACGTCCCCAGGACCTCGCCGCGCCCCCGTCACCTGTTTCCCCCTCATTGCCGGCAAGTTCGCACCCACTGCGAGGCGGGGCGCCGGATCCAATGGGAACGGCAACTACGTCGTTGGTGACGGCCTGCGCGACCTGCGGGTCGCCTCCTCGTCCGACGACCGCACCGTCCGGTAGCGTCTAACATCCGCACTAGCCGTCGACCGGCGGGGGCCAAGCGCCCCCGCCGGTCGATGCACTAGGAGGGCACAGGGACGCACCCTCGTCGGTCATCCCGGTAGTTCCGGAGGGCTTGGCCCCCGTCGGTCCCGCCGCTTGAGAAGCGGCGCCAACGATTCCCGGTCTACCCGTTGTCGCGGGCGGCCAGGCCGATGCTCAGCGGGCCGAACGGGTTGCTCGGCAGCCCGCCCACGCTCGTGACCAGCGTGAGGGCGCCCGACTCCCCGACCTCGAACCCGGTGATCGTGCCCTCGACGCTGTTGAGGGCGTAGAGGAAGCGGCCGTCGCCCGCCAGGGCGAGGTCGGCCGCGCCGACCCCCACCTCGGCGGCCCGCGCGTCGAGGAGCTCCAGGGTCCCGTCGTCGCCGATCCGGAAGCTCTGGATCGTGCCGCGCCGGAGGGCCTCGTCCTCGACGGCGAGGGAGGGGAGCGGCCCGAAGCTCGCCGTGAAGCCGTACTCGCCGTCCGGGGTTACCACGAACCAGCACGGGTCGCTCTCGCCGAGGGCCACGCTCCCGCCGATCGGCTCCAACGCGCCGTCCTCGCCGATCGCGTAGGACGCCACCGTGCCCTCGGACGGGGCCGCCTGGAAGTTCTCGGTCACCAGGAGGCGACCGTCGGCGTCGAAGGCGTAGCCGAACGGCCCGTTGCCGGTCGGCTCGTTCTCGACGGCCTCGCCCAGGGTGCCGTCCTCGTTGACCGGGAAGGTGGTGATGGTGTTTGCGGCGATCTGGCTGACGATCAGGACGTCGCCCGTCGGATTGAACGACACCTGGGCGCACCCGGACATGGCGCCGCCGCTCAGCTCCCGAGCGGAGTCGGCGATCGGCTCCAACCCGCCCGTCTCGTCGATCGTGAAGCCGTTGACCCGCGGATTGCCGCCGAAGCAGAAGCCGACCCCGGGCGCGTCGCCGCCGCTGTTGAGGACGTAGAGCCGGCCGCCGTGGACGGTCACGCTGGTCGGGCGCTCGCCGCCCGACGGCTCGGTCTCGACCAACTCGAGCCCCTCGTCGGTCGGCCGGAGCACCGAGACGCTGTCGCTGCCGCCGTTCACCGCGACCACGAAGTCCGCCCCGCCGCCGAGGTCGACCGGCGACGACTGGCCCTCCGCGCTCGCGACGATCAGGGCGGTGTCGGAGTTCTCGAACGAGCCGCTGCCGAGGCCGCCCGTGTCGACATGCCCCATCGGGCTCAGGGTGCCGTCCTCGGCCCGCGCGTAGGCGACGACCTCGTTCCGGGCCGGGCTGTTCGTCATGGCGTAGACGGCGCCCGCGGGGCCGCCGGCTTCCGGGGTGGCGTCGTCCTGCGCGAACGCCCGCGTGCCCCCGGCGCCGAGCAGCGCGAGAACCAACAGCACCGCCCCGAAGGGGGCGCGAGTTCCGCCGACGGGTCGGGCGATGCGGATCGATTGCATGGGCTCTCCTCGTTCTCGCCGGCGCACCCCGCCGGCTCGGTGCGCGGTCGTCGCCGACCGGCGGGGAGCCGCTCCTCGTGGAGCGCTCCCCCAACGGACCGCCTCCCGGGGCGCCTGCCCCCGGAAGCTCGCCTTGCCCCCCGCGGCGCGACCACCCGCCGGCCAAGGAGGCAAGGCGGAGCCCGGACCGGCCCCGGCGGGGTGGCGCCGGGTGCCGGCCGGACTCGCTCGTCGTGGGGGCAGTTCCGGGAGGCGGGGGCGGCGTTACACCGTCTCGGGCGCCGAAGGGCCCCCTCCGACCCGGCGAAGGGAAGCCGTAAGATCCCCGTCATCTTTGTCCGCCCCGTGTAGTCGGCGTCCGGCACCATGGTGGACACGGGGCCGGGAGGACGGGTGGGTAAGAGGGAGGACGGAACCTGTGGGACCGATGGGGCCGGCGGAGGTCCGCGGCGGGCTGGACGGCGAACCCGAGCGGCCGTCCGTGGCCACCGTCCTGGTCGTGGACGACGAGTCGATGGTGCGCGAGGTCGTCGGGCGGTACCTGCGGCAGGACGGGTTCCGGGTCGACGAGGCGGCGGACGGGCCCGAGGCGCTGCGCCGCTTCGCGGCCGCCCGCCCCGACCTGGTCGTGCTCGACCTGATGCTTCCCGGGCTCGACGGCCTGGAGGTCTGCCGCCGCATCCGCGCCCAGAGCAACGTCCCGATCGTGATGCTGACCGCCAAGGGCGACGAGACCGACACGGTGATCGGCCTCGGCGTCGGCGCCGACGACTACGTCGCCAAGCCGTTCAGCCCCCGCGAGCTGCTCGCCCGCGTCAAGGCCGTGCTGCGGCGCGCGGCGGGGCCGCCGATCGCGGCGGAGGGGGACGCCGTCCGCTTCGGGTCGCTGGTGATCCGACCCGACCGGCGGCAGGTCGCGGTCGCGGGACGGGCCGTCGACCTGACCGCCCGGGAGTTCGACCTGCTCGCCTTTCTGGCAGCCCACCCCGGCCGGGTCTACTCGCGCGAGGAGCTGCTCGACAAGGTCTGGGACTGGGCCCACGGCGGCGACGGGGGCACCGTCACGGTCCACGTCCGCCGCCTGCGCCAGAAGATCGAGGCCGACCCCGAGCGCCCGCGCCACCTCAAGACCGTCTGGGGCGCCGGCTACAAGTTCGAGCCGTGAGCGAGCCCCCGGCCGCCGGCGCCGACGCGCCGGCACCCGGACGGCGGCGGGTAGCCGCGGCGGCCGCGGCTGTGGCCG
>CADCWG010000195.1 GCA_902806335.1 uncultured Thermomicrobiales bacterium
CGTGCTCTAACCCGTTGCCCGTCAACCGTCAACCGTCGCTAATAGGCCGGACGCCGATCCGGCTGCCCCGCGGTGGGCGTCGGAGTGACGGATGCGCTGCTGCTCGGAGATGGGGCCGCGGTGCGCCGCGTAGACGGACGGCCAATACCGCATCCAAAACGTCATCGGCACCTCGCCGGCGGACTCCCGGCCGGCTTCGTCCCTGAGCCTCTGACCTCGGGGCTCGCTCCGGGCGGGCCCAGCCGCCTCCGCGCCACGCTTCCTTCGCCGATCGCCCGCATTCCGTAGAACTGCCGGTCTCGGACTGGGCGGCCCGGCATGGTGGACCGGGAAGACGTCGCGGCGGGCCGGTGGCAGCCTCTAACCGCCCGCATCGCCAGGGTAGGCCGCTCGTCGCGCGGCCGCCGACCGGTTCCGCGCGACGACCGGAGACGCGATCACCGTCGCGACCGCCGGTCTCCACTCCTCCAAACCGTCCTCTCCAGACCCGGCACGCCAGGGCCGAAGATGCCGATACCGAAGAACACGGTAACGCCGCCGACCCCTACCCCGGGGCCGCTGCCGTAGACTTCCCGGTTGGGTCGCCACCGGGCGGCTTGCTGCCGACCACCACCGTCCGCTGCCAGGAGTTCCCCACCCCGTGAGTGCCCCCGCCATCGACCGCCCCACCGCGACCACGCCGTCGGCCGCATCCCCTCCCCGCCTCGGCCCGGACGACGCGGTTGATCTCCACCTCCACACCCTGGCCAGCGACGGCGCCTGGACTCCCGACGGCCTGATCGACCACCTCGTCGGCGCCGGGATCAAGGTCGCGGCGGTCTGCGACCACGACACCCAGCGCTCGGTGCTGGAGGTGATCCGCCTCGGCCGCGAGCGCGGCGTCTGGGTGGTCCCCGGCGTCGAGGTCACGACCCGGTGGTCGAACCGGCAGTGGCACTTGCTGGTCTATGGGGTCGCGCCCGACCGGAGCGACACGGCGTCGGAGCCGTTCCGCGCCCTCCTCGCCGAGCAGGACGCCGAACTTCAGCGCCTGGCCGAGGACGCCCGCCAGCGGGTCGAGGCCTCGGCGCGGCCGATCCCGTCCCTCCCCGACGTGCTCGCCGGCCGGCCGATGTGGCCCTTCCACGTCCTCTCGGCGCTGATCAAGGACGGCCACTGCCGGGGGCTCAAGGACGCGGCCGAGCTCGTGGTGGCGCTCGGCGGCAACTTCACGACCGATCTGCCGCTCGCCCGGGTCGTCCACGCGGCCCACCGGGCGGGTGGGATCTGCGTCGTCGCCCACCCGGGGCGGGCCGACGCCGGATCGCTGATGCTCGAGGCCGACCTCGACGCGATGCTGGCCGAGATCCCGATCGACGGCCTGGAAGCCCACTACCGGTCGTACACCGACCAGCAGACGGCGCTCTACCGCCGGCTCGCGGCCGAGCGGGGGCTGCTCGTCTCGTGCGGGTCGGACTCGCACGCGCCGAAGACGCCGGTCGATCCCCGACCGTGGCGCGCCGCCTGGTGCGCGGCGCTGCTTGGTCGCCTGGGCGTGTCGGTCGAGGACGCGGCGGCGGCCGAGCCGGACGTCTGGGCGGCGGGGATGGACGCCCTGGCGGTGGTGCCGAAGTCGCCGGCCGAGCAGACCGTCGGGTTCGTCGAGGCGGCGGCGCGGGCGGCCCGATCCGCGGCGGACGCGGCGAAGGCGGCGGCCAACGCGGCTCTCTCGGCGGCCGAGATGGCCGAGGCGGCGGTCGCCGCGGTCCGAAAGCTCCACACCCCCGACCCCGCGGCGACCGATACCCCCGGGGAGGGGGCGACCGCCGGGTCGACCCCGGAGGGGCCGAACGGGCAGGCCGCGCCGGCCGGGGAGCAGGTGCTCGAGGTGGCGGCCGAGGTGGCGCGCGGGAACTAGGACGGGCCCGTGTGCCAGAGGTGCGCCTTGGGCACCCGCACGGGTTGGGCTAGGCGGGCGGCGCGGTTGGCGGCTGGGCAACAGGGGAGATTGGCGGCCGGGCGAGTCGGGGAGATTGGCGGCCGGGTGGAGGGCCCTCCGCCCCTACCGGCGGGGCGCCCGGGACGGGTGGGTCCCACCGACTGCCCGCTGGCGCGTCGACCAGGTGGTGGACCGGCACGCGGGGGCCTAGCCGAGCATCTCGGCGATCACACCGAGGACGTGGTCAATGTCGAACGGCTTGGCGATGAAGGCGATCTCGGGGTTCCGGAGCGTGACGGCGGCGCTCATCAGCACGACCGGGATCGGGGTGCGCCGCTCCCGGAGCCGGGCGGCCAGCTTCAGCCCGTCGAGGCGGGGCATCATCACGTCGGCGACCACCAGGTCGGGCGCGCCGCGGTCGATCGCCTCCAGCGCGTCGATGCCGTCGTAGGCGCGGTCGACGCGGTAGCCCTCCTCTTCGAGGAGGTCGGCGAGCAGGTCGACGATGTAGTGCTCGTCGTCGACGACGAGCACCGTTCCCCGTCGCGCCCCGTCCGTCGCTGCCTGCACCACTGCCCGCCCCCTGGCCGCGCCGCTCGCCCGACCCGGCGCGCAGGGCATCGGGCAACGCCGCGGAGTCAGCGCGGTCCTCGGATTGGACAGCAATATCGATGCCGGAATCGCGGTCGGCGCGCCGCCGGGACGATCCCGGCCGTGGCGGCGCGTTGGCAGCGCATCGGCAGCGCATTGGCAGCGCGTTATCGGCGCCCATGCGGTGTCGCGGGCGCGACCGCCCGGTGCGGAGGCGACCGCCCGGCACAGGCGGCGGCGCGTGGTAGGCTGCCGGCCTACCCGGGATCGCGAGGGGCGAGCACCGGGGCACGATGGTCGACGCCCGACGGGGCGTGGCGGTGGGGGAGCTCGCGTGGGGTTGACGATCCAGACGTTCGCGGCGGGTCCGCTCGAGACGAACGCCTACCTGGTGGGCGACGATGTCGCCGGCGAGGCCATCATCGTCGACGCGCCTGCCGACGTGACGCCCCGCATCGTGGCGGCCGCGGCAGACGCCGGCCTCCGGGTGACCCGGGTGGTGATCACCCACGGCCACTGGGACCACATCGCCGATGCCGCCGCGCTCGCCGCGGCGACCGGCGTCGAGTTCGCGACCCACCCCCTCGCGGTCGAGCGGATGGCGCGCCCGAGCGCGGACCTGCCGGTACCCGTCACCCCGCTCGAGCCGGGCGGGCGGCTGGACGAGGGCGACGAGGTCCGTGTCGGCGACCACGCCTTCCGGGTCATGCACCTGCCCGGGCACGACCCGGCCCACGTCGTCCTCTACGGCGAGGCCGACAGGGTGATCCTCGGCGGCGACGTCCTCTTCCCGGGCGGCCACGGCCGGACGGATATCCCGGGCTCCGACCAGGCGGCGATGGACCGCAGCCTGGCGCGGCTGGCGGTCCTGCCGCCCGACGTGACGGTCTACCCCGGCCACGGCGATCCGACCACGATCGGCGCGGAGGCGTCCTGGCTCCAGGAGAAGCGGTAGCCCCGGCCGGCCGGATCCGAGCCTGCTGACCGCCGGCACCCGGCGCTGCGTCGGTCTTCCCGCCGCCGATCGCCTCTGGTGGCGGCTCCCGTGGCACGACGGCGCCGCGACATCACGGGCTGGGCCAGGCCGGTATCCGGCCCGTCGGCCGTGCGCGCGGCGACCGGTCGTGGTCGGCGGATCGGATACCATCGCGACTGTCGAGGCGGGAACCTGGCCGAGGATGACGGGCGCCGGGGCCGGCCCCCGTCGGTCATTGCCCGCGGATCAAGCTGAGCGGAGCGTCACACCGTCGAAGCGGATCGTCGCACCGCCGCGCGACCCGACGACGGGTCCAGGGCGGTGCCTCGCACCTGTCCCGTGGCTGGCGGCCCGGGATGATGGCGCGCGGACGCGCCGATCGGGACGATTGCCCACACGGCCCGGGTGATCCCCGGACCGGGCGCGTGCCAGGCGCACGACATGCCGTCCCCCACTCTGAACTCGGCCGCGTCTCGTATTGGTCTCGGGCCCGCGGTCGCCAGGTCGGGCTCTCGGCCCGGCCGTCGCGCTCGCGGGGTGGGGGCGAGCGAGGTGGCCGGGCCGCTCCTATCCTACGGGCCGGGACGTGACCACCCCGGCCCGACGGAGGGTGGCGTGGTGCCGATAAAAGTTGGTGGGGACCGACCGAGCGCTCGGTCGAGCGGTCAGTTCGGGCCGCTCAACTGAGGTCAGCCGAGCGCGTGGGTGGCTCCGAGCGTGGGCGGGGAGCGGTGCGGGCGGCGCCGCGGTCACGCCCCGGTGGACGGGTGGCAGTCGGCCGTCGCCACCGAGGCGCCGCGGCCGGGCGCGTGTCGCCCCCCGTGGAGGACGCCGATCAGGGCGCGTCCCGCCGCCTGCCAGGCCGTGACCGAACGGCTGAGGAGCCCGCCGCCGCCGTCCGACCCGGAGTCTTCAGCGGGGCCACCCCGGGCGGCGTCGGCCTGGGGGAGCGGCTCGGGCGGGTAGATCTCCCGCCTCATGACGCGGACGACATCGAAGGCGATGTGGGGGGTATTGGGCAGCACGGTCGGGACCTCCTTGGGACGCCCGGCGGTGGATGGCCTCGCCGGGACTCCCCGGCGATGGCGGTTCGGGCGTCTGGTACCAGGCTAGGGCGCGCGTCCCCGTGGCGCGTCTATCGCGGGATAGAAATCGGGGTTGACCCGGGCGGGGACCGGGGGGTCAACCCGGCGTCCTCGACGCCGTCTTCGCTCCTTCCGAGGCAGCACCACACGGGGCTGGCGGAGCCCGCGGCCCTCGGAACAGCGTGTGAGGTGTAGCCAGCGAACTCGTGCCGGCGCCCCCGTGATGGTGGTCGCCGGACTCCGCCGCTCCTGCAAGAGAGACGCACGGGCGGGGGCGCCGTGAGGTGAACGGGCGGTCGCGCGTCGACCGGCGCGGCCAACCGCCACGCGGGCCGACGACGGGGAAGTTGCCGGTTCGGGGGCCAGCGGTCGGCGCTCGTTTCCCCCAGAGCCGGGTCGCCGGCAACTGGTCAGGGTCTGACCGTGTCGGCGTCGGTGTCGGCGTCGTCGCGCGGCGTTCGACGCGAGCGCCGAGGGGACCGCGAGGATCGAGGGGACCGCGGTCGCGCCGCGACCAAGCCGTCACCGACCGCGCGTACCGTCGATTGCAGCGATCGGAGGCTCGGACCCCGTCCCACCCGCCCATTGGTCCGGGGGCGTTGAGGTGACCGGTCGGGCGATCGCCGGAAGCGGCGAGGAGTCCGACCGCGATCGAGGCGCCGGGAGACGGGCGGGAAGGCTCAACGTCTCCGAGGGGCGGTATCGCCCCCGAGGACGAGAGCAGCGACGGCGGAGACGCCACGGCGGGCCGGCCGCGCCCGTCAGGCGGCGGGCCGGCCGCGCCCGTCAGGCGGGGAGTCGGGAGCCGACCGCGGGCGACGGGGTGAGCAGCCCGGCGGCAGTCGCGAGGGCGAGCGCCTCGGTCCGGGAGCGCGCGCCGAGTTTGCCCGAGAGGCGGTGGACGTGGGTCTTGACGGTCCCCACCGAGACCGAGAGCGCGTCGGCGATCTCGGCGTTCGTCCGCCCGGCGGCGATCTCGGCCAGCACCTCCAGCTCGCGGGCGGTGAGCGGTTCCGCCGGCCCCTGGCGGCGCGGCGCGGTGCCGTCCTGGTGGAGCGACGCCGGCGTGCGCTCCGGGGCGGACGGCGGGGCCGACGTGGCCATCTGGAGCAGCTCGGCGGCGAAGGCGGACACGTTGGGCGGCACGGAATCGGCCGGAGCGCGGGCGATTCGGGCCAGGATCGGAACCACGATCGGACCGTCGTCGAGGAAGGTCCGCCGCTCCCCCTCCGGGAGCGCGATCGCGAGCGCCCGGGCGAGCGACGCCGCGGCGGCGGCGGGCTCGCCGCTGGCCTCGTGGGCGAACGCGCGCAGGGTCAGGGCCTCGAAGATCCCGCCGTCGCGGCCGTCGGCCTCGGCGCGGGCCAGGATCCGATCGGCGAGGTCGGCGGCGCCCCGCACGTCGCCCCGGGCGAGGCGGACGAGGGAGAGCGTCTCGTGCTCGTGCTCGGAGGCGAAGGTGCAGGGGCGGTCCAGCCCGGGCTCGGCGTCGGCGGCCCACCGTTCGGCGGCGGCGCGGTCACCCCGGGCGAGGGCGAGGCGTGCCTCGGCCGCCGAGAGGAAGCCGCTGGGCAACAGCCGTTCGGCCTGCCGCAGGGCCTCCCTCGCCCCCTCGTCGTCGCGGAGCGCCTGGCAGAGGCGGGCGAGCGCGACGTTGCCGGGCAGCAGGATCTTGATGTCACCGCCGCGCTCGCCCAGGGCGAAGCCGCGCCGCAGCTCGCGCTCGGCGGCGGCGAGGTCGCCCCGCCCGTAGAGGATCTCGCCGAGCCCGATGTGGAGGAGACCCGTCGTCGGTGCGTCGCGCTCGCCGCGCTCGACCGCCTCGGCCAGGGCGGCGCGGTAGGCCGCCTCCGCCGCACGGCACCGGCCCCGCGCGGTCATAATCCCGATCAGGTAGCGGGTGGCGAGCAGGGCGTTGCGGCGGTTGCCTGTCTGCTCGCTCACCCGGCGGGCGGCGTCGAAGGCGCGCTCGGCTTCCGCGAGGCGGCCCACCCACTGGAGGGCGAAGCCGCGGTTGAGGGCGACGTCGCCCCAGATCGTGCCGTCCTCGGCCGGGAGATCGGCGAGCGCCTCCGCGGACGCGGCGAGCGCGGTCTCGCTGTCCTGGCGGATGGCGGCGATGCGGGCGCGGACCGCCGCGATCTCGCCGCTGACAGCCCGAGCCGTGTGGGGCATCGAGGGGGGAACGCTGCCGTCCGCGCCGACAAGGGCGTCTGGACCCGGCGCGGCCTCCGGACCGGGCGCGGCCTCCGGACCGGGCGCGGCCGCGTCGGCGAGACGGGCCTCGGCGCCTTCGAGCTGCCCGGTGAGCGCCCGCGCCCAGGCGTGGGCGAGGCAGAGACGGGGGCGGGAGCGGACAAGCAGGTCCGGCAGGCCGTCGAGCCAGCGGCGGAGCGTCATCACCTCGCCGCACGACCAGAGCACCGTCCGCGCGGCCCGCTCGATCAGGGCCGCGGCGGCGGGGGGGTCGGGGGCGGCGACGAGCAGGTCGATCGCCTGGACGAGGTGGTCGTGCTCCTCGTACCAGGCGGCGGCCCGGTGGTGGAGTTCCTTGACGCGCTCGGGCGATGTCGCGGCGAGGCGATCACGGAGGTAGTCGGCGAAGAGACCGTGGTAGCGGTACCACCGGCGCTCCTCATCCAGGGGGAGCACGAACAGCCCCAGCCGCTCGAGCTCGACCAGAGTCGCGCGGCCGTCCGACCGGCCGGTCACGGCGTCGCAGAGGGGACCGGTCAGGCTCGGCAGGATCGAAGTCTGGAGCAGGAAGTCCCGCAGCGACGGCGGCTGGCAGCCAAGAACCTCCTCGGCGAGGTAGTCGACCACGGCGCGGTGGCTGCCGGTGAAGGCGGCGACGAAGCGGTGGGGGTCGTCGCGGTCGCGGAGGGAGAGCGCGGCCAGCTGGAGGCCGGCGATCCAGCCTTCGGTCCGGACCGCGAGCGCGGCGACGTCGGGCGCCGACAGGCCGAGCCGCATTGCGCCGTTGAGGAACGCCGTGGCCTCGTCGGCCGCGAAGCGCAGGTCGGCGGCGCGGACCTCGGTGACGCGGCCCTGGGCGCGCAGACGCGCGAGCGGGAGCGGCGGGTCGGCACGACCGGCGAGCACGAGGTAGAGCGTGGCCGGGAGGTGGTGGACGAGGAAGGCGAGCCCGGCGTGGATGGTGGCGCAGGAGACGTCGTGGAGGTTGTCGAGGACGAGGAGCATCGGGTTGGGGAGCGCGGCGGCGGTGTTGAGCAGGGCGGTCAGGGCGGCGGTGGGGACGCCATCGGTCGCCCCTACGCCGCCCGGGCGGGCGGTGCGAAACGCCGCCTCGGTGTCCGCCCAGCGGCCGGGCCAGGCGCGGTCGAGCGCGGCGACGAGGTAGCGCCAGAAGCGGACGCCATCGTTGTCGCCATCGTCGAGGGCGACCCAGGCGACGGGGCCGTCCGTCCGCGCCGCCCAGTCGGCGATCAGCGTCGTCTTGCCCCAGCCGGCCGGGGC
This sequence comes from uncultured Thermomicrobiales bacterium, assembly GCA_902806335.1. GTDB lineage: Bacteria > Chloroflexota > Chloroflexia > Thermomicrobiales > UBA6265 > CADCWG01. Next base: position 8,048 of record CADCWG010000195.1, read on the forward strand.
GGTCACCACCGTCAGGCGGCGACCGGCGGCGAGCCCGCCGTCGAGCAGCGCGGTGAGCCGCGGGCGAGGGACCGGCTGGCCGGTGACCGCCGGCGGCACGACCTTGGTGGCCAGGAGGTAGCCATCCTCCGCGGGCCCGCCCGTGGCGGGCGAGAGCGGACGGGACGGCAACGGCGTGGGGATGATGCTCGGGCCGACGGTCGCCATGCGGACCTCGCGCGGAGCGGGATCGGTGTACAGGCAGGGAGGGATGGGCGGCAAGGTGGCCGGCGCGGCGATCAGGCGCGGCCGAGGTCGCGGGGGGTAGGACGGCCCCGGCGTACGGAGGATCGGCGCCCGGGCGATGGGTCGAGTATCGGTCCCGGTCGTCGGGCACGCAAGGCGGGCCCAACCTTCGCCGGCCCCACGCGACGGCATCTCGGCGGTCGCGGTCCCCACCTCCGGCGGGTCACGGTTCACCCGGCCGGCGGTCCTCCTGGTCCCGGGAGAGGGCAGGGGGTGCCGGGCGACCCTGGCGCCCGACGGTCCGATCCGCCGTCCGGACCGGACCTGTCAGGGAGCGATCGCGGCGCGGCCCGGGGAGGCGCGGAGGGCGGCGAGCTCCGCCTTGCCGCGGGCGTCGAGGGCGGCCAGCCAGTCGTCGCGGTAGGGGCGGAGCAGATCGACCAGCACCTCGGCGACGGCCAGGTTGCGGAACCACTTGCGGTCGGCGGGCACCACGTGCCATGGGGCGCGATCGGTGCCGCAGCGGGCGAGGGCGTCGGCGTAGGCGGCCATGTAGGCGTCCCAGCGCGTCCGCTCCTCCCAGTCGCCGGCGGAGAGCTTCCAGGCCTTGGTCACGTCCTGCTCCCGGGCGAGCAGGCGCTCCCGCTGCTCGTCCGCCGAGATGTGGAGGAAGCACTTGGCGACCAGGGTGCCGTTGTCGGCCAGCAGCGCCTCGAAGGCGTTGATGTGGTCGTAGCGGGCGCGCCAGGTCGGCTCGGGCACGAGACCCCGGACGCGGGCGACGAGGACGTCCTCGTAGTGGGAGCGGTTGAAGACGCCGAGGATCCCGCGCTCGGGCACCTCCCTGTGGACGCGCCAGAGGAAATCGTGCGCGAGCTCGGTCGCCGTCGGGGCCTTGAAGCCGACGACGCGGCAGCCGAGCGGGTTGGCGTCGACGAGGACGTGGCGGATCGTGCCGTCCTTGCCGCTGGTGTCCATGCCCTGGAGCACCAGCAGCACCGCGTGGGTATCGGCGGCGTAGAGGAGTTCCTGCAGCTCGCCCAGTTCGGCCGTGAGCGCCGCGAGGCGGGCCGTTCCCTCCTCCTTGGTCAGCCCGCCGTCGGCGCGGGTGTCGACCGTGTCGAGGTCGACGCGCGATGCTCCCCGCACCCGGATCGCGTAGCCCATGCTGCTCCCAAGCCGACTGACGACGGGGTCGCATCTGGCGGCGTCCCGCCTTGGCGGACCCTCCGCCCCGTCCCGGTCGCCGGCAAGCCCCGCACGCGTCGCGCCGACGCTTGACCGCCGTGGTCGGCTCGGCGAAGGTTGCCCCGCGTGACGACCGGCGGAGGGGGCGGTCGGCGCGTCCGCCTGTTGGGCGTCGGGTGGCCGATCGGTCGCCGCGCCCGTCCCTTGGACCGCCGCGTGCTCGCCCCCTCGCGTGTGCGCTGACCCGGCCGGAACGACGTGGTGCCGGTGGGCGAGTGGGTCGGCGGTGCCCAGGGGGAAGACCGGTGGGATCGAGTCACGGGAGGGGGACGCCGAGGGGCGCCGGGGAGGGCTCTCCGGTCGTCCCCAACGGCGTGGCGGCGCGGCGGGATCGGTTGGCCTTCCGCACCCGCGCGGCCCATGCCGGCGACGACCCGACCGCGGTCCGGCCCCTCGCCGCGCCGATCCACCAGGGGTCGGTCTACGCGTTCCCCGACGCCGCGACGCACGACCTCGCCCTCACGGCCGACCCGCCCGGCCCGACCTACAGCCGCTCCGGGTCGCCCAACGCCGCGGCGCTGGAAGCGGCGGTCGCCGACCTCGAGGGGGCGGAGGCGGCGGTCGTCGCCGCGTCGGGCATGGCGGCGATCGCGCTCGTCTTTCTTGCCCACCTCTCGGCGGGCGACCACGCGGTGCTCTCGGCCGACTGCTACGCGGATACCGGGGCACTGGTCGGTGAGGAGATGGCGCGCTTCGGCGTCACCGCGAGCTTCGTCGACACCTGCAACCCCGCCAACCTCGCCGCTGTGCTCACCCCTCGGACGCGGCTCGTCTACGTCGAGACGATCTCGAACCCGGCGATGAAGCTCTGCGACTTCCCGCGGATCGTCGAGTTTGCCCACGCCGCTGGGGCGCTGGTCTGCGTCGACAACACGTTCGCGACCCCGGCCCTGTGCCGCCCGCTGGGCCACGGGGCGGACCTGGTCGTCCACAGCGCGACGAAGTTCCTGGGCGGCCACCACGACCTGACCGCGGGCGTGGTCGCCGGTCGCCGTGACCTGATCGACCGGGTTCGCCGCTGCGGCTACCTGTTCGGCCCGACCCTGGGGGCACTCGACGCCTGGCTGGCGCTGCGGGGTATCCACACCCTGGCGCCGCGGATGGCCTGGGTCAGCGCGACGGCGGCGGAGATCGCGGCGTTCCTCGCTGCCCACCCGGCCGTCGCCAGGGTCCGCTACCCGGGGTTGCCCGGCAGCCGCCAGGCCGCGCTGGCCGACCGCCTGCTGCCGGACGGGGCGGGCGGGATGCTCGCCTTCGACCTGGCCGGGGGCCAGTCGGCCGCCGACGCCTTCGTGCGGGCGCTGCGGCTGATCCCCTACGCGCCGAGCCTCGGCGGCACGGGCACCACGGTCTCGTACCCGCCCCGACGGGACCCCCTCGGCGAGGTGGCGACGGCCGGCACGGTCCGGGTCTCGGTCGGCCTCGAGGCCCCCGCCGACCTGATCGCCGACCTCACCCAGGCCCTGGCGGTCGCCGCGGCGTCGCCGGGTGCCGTCGGTCCGCCCCGCGTGGGGTCGGCGGCGGCTCGCCACGGGCAGGACCGGATCACGGCCGCTCCGGAGACCCGGTCGTGAGCCGACCGACCACCGCGCTCGTGACCGGCGGGGCCGGCCTGATCGGCTCCCACATCGTCGACCTGGCGCTCGCGCGGGGCTGGCAGGTCCGCGTGCTCGACAGCCTGGAGCGGCAGACGCACCGCCGAGGCAAGCCGCCGTGGGTACCGGACGCGGCGGAGTTCGTCGCCGGCGACGTGCGGCGGCGGCGGGACTGGGAGCGGGCCCTCGACGGGGTCGACGTCGTCTTCCACGAGGCGGCCTACGGCGGCTACATGCCGGAGATCGCCAAGTTCATCCACGTCAACTCCTACGGCACGGCGCTGCTGCTGGAGACGATCCGCGACCGCAACCTGCCGGTCCGCAAGGTCGTGCTGGCGTCGTCGCAGGCGGTCTACAACGAGGGTGCCTACCGCTGCCCCGAGCACGGTCGCTTCTACGGGACGACCCGGGAGGTGGCCCGGCTCGCCCGCGGCGACTACGCGGTCCACTGCCCGGCGTGCGACCGCCCCGCCGAGCCGGTGCCGACCGACGAGGCGGCGCCGATGGGCGGCGAGAACGTCTACGCGATCAGCAAGGCCGACCAGGAGCGCCTGCTGGTGAGCTGGGGCCGGTCGACGGGGATCCCGACCGTGGCCCTCCGCTACTCCTGCACCTATGGGCCGCGGCAGTCGCTGTTCAACCCCTACACCGGCGTGATCGCGATCTTCTGCACCCGGCTGGTGAACGGCCTGCCGCCGGTGGTCTACGAGGACGGGCGGCAGTCGCGCGACCTGGTCTTCGTCGAGGACGTCGCCCGGGCGAACCTGCTGGTGGCGACCGACGAGCGCGCGGACGGCAGGATCTTCAACGTCGGGACCGGACGCGCGGCGGCGATCGGCAACCTGGCGCGCCTGCTGGCCGCGAAGCTCGGCGCGGCGGTCGAGCCCCAGCTCCCCGGCGAGTTCCGGCCGGGGGAGATGCGGGCGCTGATCTCCGACATCGGCCGGATCGGCGAGCTCGGGTTCCGGCCGGAGGTCACGCTCGAGGACGGGATCGACCGCTACCTGGCTTGGGTCGCCGAGCAGGGGGCGGTCGCCGAGTACTTCGGCGCGGCCGAGCGCCGGCTGCGCCGGCGCCAGATCGTGAAGCGGGCGGCGAGCGTCGAGGCGCCGGCCGCCGGCGCGAACACGGCGCCGGTCAGCTCGGCATCGCCTGCGGTGGCGCCCGCGGTGGCGCCCGCGGCGAGTGACGCGGCCGGCGGGACCGGTGGGGGCGGCGGGTGAGCGACCGCGGCCTGCCGGTGCGACCGACGCTCGCGGTCGTGATCCCGGCGCTGGACGAGGAGGCCGCGATCGGCGGGCTCGTCGACGAGGTGCTGGCGGCGGGCCGGCTGCCGGGGCTGCCGGTCGACCTGGTCGCCGTGCTCGTCGTCGACAACGGCAGCACCGACCGGACCCCCGAGCGGGCGACCGCCGCCGGCGCCCGGGTGGTCGCCGAGCCTCGCCGCGGCTACGGCCGGGCCTGCCTGAGCGGGGTGCTCGCCGCCGGGGAGGTCGACCTGGTCGCCCTGATGGACGGCGACCGCAGCGACGTGCCGGCCGAGTTGCCGGCGCTGCTCGCGCCGCTCCTGGCCGGCGAGGCGGACCTGGTGGTGGGGTCGCGGACACTCGGCTCCCACGAGCCGGGGTCGCTGCTGCCCCAGCAGTTGGTCGGCAACTGGGTGGCGGCCCGGCTGCTCCGCCTGCTCTACGGCGTGCGGGTGACCGACATCGGGCCGTTCCGGGTGATCCGGCGGGCGGACCTGCTCGGGCTCGGCATGGCCGAGATGACCTACGGCTGGTCGGTCGAGATGATCGCGCGGGCGGCGCGGGCGGGACTGCGGGTGCGGGAGGTGCCCGTCACCTACCGCAAGCGGGCGGGCGGCGAGTCGAAGGTCAGCGGCAACCTGCGGGCCTCGACGCGGGCTGGCTATCGGATCATCGGCGCGATCCTGCGGACCCGTCGGGGCGCGGCACCGACTGCCGGACGCGAGGTGCCCCGGTGAGGAAGGCCCGCGTCCCGGAGGCGGTCGGTCCTCGCCCCGCGGCCCCCTCCGGAGGGAAGGGGGAAGGACGGTCAGGCGGCACGCCGAGATGGCCGGCACCCCGGGGGAGCCGGGTGGCCCGGCGGGCGGGGACACCGCTCGAGGCGCCTGTGTCTATGCCGCGACGTCGGCCATCAAGGCCGTCCCGTGTCGGGGCAGGCTCGAGTCTTACGGTATGACCATAGATCTGCCGCGTCAGGCGGATGATCTGTTGATGGTCGCCGTACGGGAGCCCACGGCCGGGTTCACGAAGACGCGGCTTGGGGCGGCGATCGGGATGGCGCGGGCGGCGGCGCTCTACCGGGCCTTCCTTGCCGACCTCGCTTGCCGTTTGACGCCGAGTCGCACCGGGGATGGGGACGGGCGGCCCTACGACCTGGCCTGGGCGTACACGCCGGCCGGATGCGCGTTCGCGGCGGTGCTGGCCGGGCTCGACCCGCCCGCGCCGGAAGGACCGGTCCGCTTCGTCGCCCAGGCCGGCGAGGGGTGGGGCGCCCGGCAGGCGAACCTCCTGCGCTGGGGGCACGACGCGGGGTACGCCCGGACGGTGCTGGTGGCGTCGGACTCGCCGCATCTGCCGCGGGGGACCGTCCTCGCGGCCCACGCCGCGCTGCGGGAGCACGACATCGCGCTGGGTCGGGTCCTCGATGGGGGCTACTACCTGATCGGCGTCCGCGGCGACCAAGACGTGCTGACGGGCGTGCCGATGAGCACCGCCGACGCGGCCGACGCGGTCTGCGCCCGGGCCAGGGCGCTCGGCCTGCGCGTCGCCGAGATGCCGACCCTGTTCGATGTCGACGAGGCCGCCGACCTCGACCACCTCCGCGCGGCGCTCGCCCCGGACGGCGCGCCGGCGCCGGCGACGTGGCGGGCGCTGGCGGCCCTGGGGCTGTGCGGGGGAAGCGTGGAGCAGCCCGGGGGGACAGAGCCGGGCGACACGACACCCTTCGAGACGGCGCCCGGAGCAATCGTCGCGGCGACACCGCCCATGGCCGACGCGCTGGCGGTCACCCCGGCCCACGCCGCTCGCCCGTTGGGGCCGACCGGCGAGCGGTCCGGCTGACCGCGGCCGAGCCGGCCAATCACGCCGGTCGTCTCGATCGTCGGGGGAGAGGAGGGCGAGCCGGTGGAGTCGGTGTGCGTGTTCTGCGGCTCGAGCCCCGGTGTGCGGCCCTCGTACGTCGCGGCGGCGCGGCGGACGGGGGAGACGATCGCCCGGCGCGGGCTGCGCCTCGTCTACGGCGGCGGCAAGGTCGGGCTGATGGGCGCGGTCGCCGACGCGGCGCTGGCGGCCGGCGGCACGGTCGTCGGGGTGATCCCCGAGGCGCTGGTGCGCAAGGAGGTCGCCCACGCGGGGCTGACGGAGCTGCGGGTCGTGGGGTCGATGCACGAGCGCAAGGCCCTGATGGCGGAGCTCGCCGACGGGTTTCTGACCCTGCCCGGCGGCTTCGGCACCTACGAGGAGTTCTGCGAGGTTCTGACCTGGGCCCAGCTCGGCATCCACGCCAAGCCGTGCGCGCTGCTCGACGTCGACGGGTTCTACGCGCCGCTGGTCGGCCTGTTCGACGCCGCGGTGGGGGAGGGCTTCGTCCACCCCGACCACCGCGCGATGGTCCTCCAGGGGCAGGACCCCGAACGCCTGCTGGACGCGATGGGACAGTACGTGGCGCCGACCGTCGCCAAGTGGGTCACGCTCAAGGAGACGTGAGCGAACGGTTGAGCCCGAATCCGGGCGACCGTTGGCGCTTCGCTCGGCGGGATCACCGCCGTCCTGGGACGGCTTCGTCCCCGAGCCTCTGACCTCGGGGCTTGGCCCCGGACTGGCCCGGCCGTCGCCGCGCCCCCGATACCACCATTAACCGTCCGGATACGGTACGACCGCGCGCCGCCCAGTCCAGCGGTGCCAGGGAGACGGGACGGTCCCCTCGGGGCCGGTCGTCGGCGCGCCGACGACCGGCCCCGATCCTCCGCTGCTCGCCGCGGGCGCGTACCCGTCGGGCGGGCACCAGGATGGCGCTAGGACCGGATGGGGACTCCTGCCCGTCGACGCTGAGGCCGGCGATCACCTCAGCGTCCTGCCTGGAGCGGGCGGGGGAGCGAGGGGGGCTCGGTGCCGATCAGTCGCGGCGATCACCCAGGGGTAGCGAACCCGACCTCGCGGGTGGTGGCACCCTCGGCGACTAAGGCGAGCAGGCGGGCCCCTTCCTCGGCCAGCGCGGCGCGGTCCTCGTCGGACAGCGGGGCGAACGGGGTGATGACCATCGCCGCGGTATCGCGCTTCCGCGTGATCTTCCAGGTGCCGCCGACGAAGCCGTCGACGAGCACAGTGCCCGGGACCATGCCGTTGCTGCTCGCGAGCCGAGGACGGTGCTCGTCGGGGATGACCCGGGTGCGGTCGGCGTGGGAGAGGAGCACGTTGTCGAAGTCGGGCAGGAACCGGGGCGGCACCGGGGTCTCGGCGTCGGGTCGCGGGGCATCCGGCACGTCGAGCAGCTCGCGTCCCCGCTCGTCGCGGAAGACGAGCAGGTCCGGGCGGAGCCGCTCGACCGTCTCGCGCAGTCCGGTCCGCCCGGACCACTTCTGGACATCGGCGACGGTGGCCGGGCCGAACGCGGCCAGGTAGCGGGTGACCATCGCCTCCAACGAGGGGTTGGGATCGATGGGGCGCCCGAGCCAGGTCTCCGCCGTGGCGTAGGTCGTCTGCCCCCCGGCCCCCCAGACCCCTCGCGGCGGCAGCTGGACGAGGGGCGCCAGGTTGCGCATCGCGTAGGCGAGCGCCGCCGCCTCACGGTCGGGCCACCGCTCCTGGAGCAGCCGGCCGAGCTCAGAGGTCGTGCGCGGCCGCTCGTCGAGCAGCGCCCGGCCGGTGGCCAGGAGGTCGACCGTGTCCAACCCGGCGAGATGGGAAGCACGCGTCGCGTTGCCGTACAGATCGCGGTCCAGGGGGGGCTGGATCAGCGGGCGCAGCGCGAGGCAATCCCGGGCGGTGACGAGATGGACGGTCGATCGCATCAGCGCGAGGCGGACGGCGCGGCGGTCGAGGATCAGCCGGGCGAGGTCGGTCGGCACGAACGAATCCAGGCGCGTCCACAGACCGACGTAGGGCGAGTTGGGCGCCTGGGCCTGCATCCCGACCAGCCGCTCGATCGCCTCCTCGGCGGGGATCCGCCAGCGGCGCAGCAGCCCCTGCCGGGCCAGCAGCGCGCGGTTGAGGGCCCGCGGGCCGAGCACCTCACCCGATCCGCCCGCACCCCGCCTGGAGACCGTTTGCGTCGTCTGTGACGGCATGGCGCTCCCGTGCTTGGACCGACGTGAGGGCACTGACGGGTACTAAGTCGAGGCCACGGGCTCGGGCGCCAGTGGACGGGGAGCGCCGAGTCGGACGCCGGCGGCGATCAGCGACCGGCCGACGCCGTGCCGCGCGGCGACGAGGGCGGCCGAGAGGCTCGCGGTCGGGACCGCCACGCCGTCCGTCCCGGCGGCCTGGCGGTACTCGGCGGCGACGGTTTCGGCGTGATGGTGGGCGTGGATCTCCAGGAAGTACGGGTTGGTGAACACGACGAAGCCCCCCTCGGCCGGCCGGAGCCGGACGACGATGCGACGATCGACCGGAGTCGTTGGGATGGGCGCGGCGCTCGGTGATCCTCTCGGCCGCTCAACCCTGGGTTGAGCGTACTACCGAAACCGGGCATTATCGGCCCTGTTTGGCGGCCGGTGCGATGGGAGAGGTGGGGCGTGTACAACCCGACGACGCGGGTGCTGGCGGCGCTCGAGCTGCTCCAGTCCCGGGGGCGGCTGACCGGCCCGGAGCTGGCCGAGCGGCTCGAGGTCGACCTGCGGACGGTCCGCCGCTACGTGACGATGCTGCAGGACCTCGGGATCCCGGTCGAAGGGGAGCGGGGCCGGCATGGCGGCTACCGGCTGAAGCCCGGCTACAAGCTGCCGCCGCTGATGTTCACCGACGACGAGGCCCTGGCGGTGATGCTCGGGTTGCTGGCGGCCCAGCGCCTGGGGCTGGCGGCGACGGCGCCCGCGGTCGAGGGGGCGCTGACCAAGCTGGAGCGGGTGCTGCCGCCCGCGCTGCGGGACCGGATCGGCGCGGTCCACGAGACGCTGGTCACCGACCTCGCGCCGGCGCCCGCCGCGCCGGCGACGGCGGTCGTGGTCGCCCTGGGCGCGGCGACGCGGGAGAGCCGCCGCGTCTGGCTCCGGTACGGCGACGGGCGGGGGGAGCGGAGCGAGCGGGAGTTCGACCCCTACGGGCTCGTCCACCTCGCCGGGCGGTGGTACGTGGTCGGCCACTGCCACCTCCGGCGCGCCGAGCGGGTGTTCCGGCTCGACCGCGTGCTCCGGGTCGAGCCCCGCGACGGCACGTTCGTCCGGCCGGCCGGATTCGACGCGATGGCCTCGGTCCGGGCGTCGCTGTCCGCGGCGCCGCGCTCCTGGTCGGTCGAGGTCGTGCTCGAGGTGCCGCCGGAGGTGGCCCAGGGGGTCGTGCCGAAGACGCTGCTGGTGGAGGATCTGGGCGACGGCCGGGCGCTGCTGCGCGGCCACGTCGAGTGCCTCGATTGGCTGGCCCGGGTGCTGGTCGGCATGGAGTTCCCGTTCGTGGTGCGCGCGCCGGCCGAGCTGCGGGCCGAGCTGCTGCGCCTGGCGACCCGGGTCGCCGCGTTCGCCGCGCGGGAGGACGGCGTCGCGCGGGAGGACGGCGCCGCGCGGGAGGCGACGCCGTCCCTTGTGGGGTGATCGCCCGGCCCACGGTCGGCGCGCGCCCGGGTCCCGCCGGGTACGGGGCAGCGGGGCCCTGGCGACCCTCGCCGCGCCGTGGTCCCATCACCGGCGTCGCGGCCCTGACCGCGGTCGGGCGCGGGGCTCGTCGCGACCCTGGCGCGGCGCCGCGTCTGGTCCGTCGCCGCGCCGTCGGGGACCCCGGGCCCGCCCGGGGCAACCTCCGGACTCATACTCATCGACGGATATCGACGGCGACCGGAGGCGAGCGGGCGATGTCGTGGCAGGTCGTGGAAATCGGTCGCGCGGCGGAGAGTGGGGCGTCGGACGGATAGCCCGGTCGCCGTAGGAGGAGGTATCCCTGCCATGGGTGGTGAGCGAGCGACCTCTCCCGAGGAGCGTTTCGCGGCGGTCGTCGACGCGCTCCTGGTCGAACCCCACGTGACCGTTGACCCGGGCGGAAAGAAGCGGTTCGGCTCGTCGACCCTGCAGACCGGCGGGAAGATCTTCGCCATGCTCGTCAAGGGGCGGCTCGTCGTGAAGTTGCCCCGGCAGCGGGTGGACGCGCTCGTCGGTGCGGGTGGCGGGGAGCGCTTCGTTCCCGGCCACGGGCGCGCGATGAAGGAGTGGCTGGCCGTCGATCCCGCCCGCGGCGAGGACTGGCTGGCGCTGGCGCGGGAAGCCCGCGAGTTCGTCTCCTCGGCGGGTTAAGCCGACTCGCGCCGCTGGTTGGACGTGGACCGGGTCCGTCCGACGGTGGTGCTCAGGACGGTCCCTGGGGCAGTGCCGCGAGGTAGCGTGCCGTCTCCGGGTCGGCGAGGTCCCCGGTCGAGGTGAGGGCGATCGCCTTGCCCTGAGATGTGGATCAGGACGATCCGGGCCGCGATGGCCAGTCTCGGCCACCCTGGCGCGACGCACGCATCATCGCCAGGCGCCGGCGTGCCGGACGACGACCCCCGCCGGGGAGGGGCGCGGGCCCGCGACGCGGCGCCGTCGCGGGTTCGGTTTGCCACCACCGCGTCGCCGCGCTGAGGTCCGACAGGGCAGTCCGATCTTACATCCCCGGCAGCGTGACGCCCTCGATCGCCAGCAGGCGCTCCTTGATCCAGCTCCCGCCCGTGTAGCCGCCGAGGGCGTGGCCCGAGCGCACCACCCGGTGGCAGGGGACGATGACCGGGACCGGGTTGCGGCCGAGGGCGTTGCCGACCGCGCGCGATCCGCCGGGGCTGCCGATCCGGGCGGCGATCTGTCCGTAGGTGGCGAGGTGGCCGAACGGGATATCGGCGGTGGCGTCGAGGACGGCCCGCGTGAACGGCGTCACCCCACTGAGGTCGACTGGGACCTCGAAGCGGTCGCGGCCACCGGCGAAGTACTCCCGCAGCTGGTCGATCGCCCGGCCCGCCGGGCTGGCCTCGGTGCCGGCATCGGCGATCGCGGGGTCCGGGCGTGGGTCGAGGCCGCGGTTCCGGAGGCGGGCAAGGAACACGGGCTCGGGCTCGTTCGCGGCGAACCCGACCTCGCAGACGCCGGCGTCGGTCGCGGCGACGCGGAGGACGCCCACCGGGCTCGGGATCTCGGCCCAGCGGGCCGTCGCCCGGACCGGCGCCACCGTCGCCGTCGCCCGGGGGCGGCGGGAGGATATCGGCGGTCGAAACGGGGGCGGGACGTCCGGGACCGGGGCGCAGAGGCAGCCGAGGACGTCGCCGACCCGGAGGTAGCTGGTGAGCATCCGGTCGCAGTAGCCGCAGTCGGTGGTGTGGTCGAGGAGCCAGGCGGCGTCGACCGGCGGCAGGTCGCGGTCGACGTGGGCCGGCATCGCGTCGCAGGCGACGTCGCAGGGGTCCGTGCCCGGCGACGCGGCCGCCCGTGCCAGGGTCGATCCGGGCCACGAGGCGGACGGACGGTTGGCGACCTCCCCGTCCCCGGCACCGGCCACCACGTCCGTCGCCTCAGGGGGCCGGGGGACCGGTCCGGGAACGGAACCGCCCGCGATGGGGGCGCCCTGATGGACGGCGGTGCGCTGGTCGGCGGTCGGCGTCATGGCTTTCATTCCTACCCGGTCTGGTGCCGGGTGCCGAGTCCCTGAAGGGCGGGAGCGATCCGTACCGCCGGCGGGGCGCGGGGCCGCCGGTCGGTCAACGTTGGGCGGGCCGGACCCGTCCGCGCGGGCGGGTCCGGTGGGGATAACGCAACCACCGCGCCTGGCCGGCGCGCGCGGGCGAGGTCGGGCGGCGGGGCTCACAGCCGATCCCCGAACGCGTCACGCAGCTTGCGGAGCGCCTCGTGGACGCTGGCCCGGGCCGCCGCCTCGGAGCAGCGCAGGGTCGCGGCGATGTCGGCGTAGCTCGCCTCGTGGTGCTTGCGGAGGACGAGCGCGACCCGCTGCTTGGGCGGCAGGGAGGCGATGAAGGCTTCCACCTCGGTCAGGAGGGCGCGGGCGTCGAGGCTCGCCGCCGTGTCGGTGGCGGGAGCCGGCAGGGTGCGCTCGGTCACCTCGTCGAGCGCGCCGACGCGGCCGTTGCGGCGCCGGTCGTCGAGGAAGGCGTTGGTGGCGATCCGGTAGAGCCAGGCGCGGTGGTTGGCGTCGCCCTTGAGGCGGCCAAAGGCGCGGAAGGCCTTGAGCAGCGTCTCCTGGTAGAGGTCGTCCGCGTCGGTCGGGTTGCGGGTGAGGTGGATCGCGAAGCGGTAGACCTCGGCCTGGTACTGGCCGAGCACCGCGTCGAAGGTGGGCGTCACGCTGTCGGCGACGGTGCCCCGTCCATCCACGTCGGACTTTGGCCCCTGCCAGCCGGCGTGGCCGCCACGGGCACGGTCGCAGGAGACCGCCGTCGGCGGTCGCACCACTGGGTCTCGTGTCGCCGTCGCACTCACCTCGTCCCCCGCCGCGTGTTGCTGTTCCGACTAGGAGAACGCACCAGGGTCCCAGATGTGAGATGCCAGTCTACCGGCCCCCAACCGAGCGGCAATGGAGGGCCGCGAGGGCCGCGAGGGCCAAACGACCCCGGTCCGGGACGGAACGAGGTCGGTGAGCGGGGAGGCGACGGTGCGATACTCGCCGTCCCGACGCCGCGCCGCACGCTCGCCGACACGGAGGCTCCCACGATGACCGCGACCACCCCCGCACCGACGACGATCGACCGCGCCGCCCTGGCCCGCGAGGTCCTCGCGGCGATCGACCGGGAGCGCGACGCGATCCTCGGCGTCGCGGACACGATCCACGCGCGGCCGGAGCTGGCGATGGAGGAGCACTTCGCCGCCGGGCTGCTGGCCGACACCGCCGAGCGCTACGGCTACGCGGTCGAGCGCGGGGTCGGCGGGCTGGAGACGGCGTTCCGGGCCCGCCGACGGGGAGCGGGGGACGGGCCGACCGTCGCGCTGCTCGCCGAGTACGACGCGCTGCCCGGGCTGGGCCACGCCTGCGGCCACAACCTGATCGCCGGCAGCACCCTCGCGGCGGCGGTCGGGCTCGCCGCGGTGCTCGACCGCCTGCCGGGCGAGGTCCAGTTCGTCGGCACCCCCGCGGAAGAGGCCAAGGGCGGCAAGGTCCTGATGGTCGACGCCGGCGTCTTCGACGGCGTCGACGCGGCGCTCTCCAGCCACCACGCCGGCGACGCGACCCACGTCGCGGTCGACCCGCCGCAGGGCACCTGCCTCGCCGTCAGCCACGTCCGCTTCGCCTACCACGGCAAGACGGCGCACGCGGCCAGCGACCCGCACGAGGGGATCAACGCCCTCAACGCGGTGATCCACCTCTTCGTCGGCCTCGACGCGCTGCGCCAGCACGTCACCCCCGACGTGCGGATCCACGGCATCATCACCGACGGCGGCCAGGCGCCGAACATCGTGCCCGAGTTCGCGGCGGCGGACTTCTACTTCCGGGCGGCCTCGCGGGAGGGCGTCGCCGACGTGCTCGCGCGCGGGGTGCGGGTGGCCGAGGGCGCGGCCGCGATGACCGGCGCGACCCTGGAGGTCACCCACCCGACCCCAGCCTACGACGACGTCCGCCCCAACTACGCGCTCGGCCGGTTGCTGCGGGGGAAGCTCGACGCGGCGGGTCTCGAGGAGCGCGACCCCCAGGGCCGGCGCTCGCAGAACGGTCCCGGCCCGTACTCGACCGACCTCGGCAACGTCAGCCGTCGGGTGCCGACGGCGACGATCTCCTTCGCGATCAGCGAGACGCCGATCCGGGGCCACTCGGTCGAGGTGGTCGAGGGGTCGATCTCCGCGCTCGGGCGCGAGAACGCGCTGCGCACCGGCAAGGCGCTGGCGCTGGCGGCGGTCGACCTGCTGGCCGACCCGACCCACCTCGCCGAGGCGCGGACCGAGTTCGACGGCTGATCGGACCGCCCGCCGCGCCAAGGCAGGCGGCTCGCCGCCTCCTGCCGGAGCCCGTGGCGGGGCGGGACGTGAGGCGACCGGGGGCTGCCGTCGTGGTCGGTCGGGTCGCAGTGCGTCCCGGATCCGGCGGGCGGTCTCCTCGCCGCCGCTGATCGGGCGGCGTCCGGCGACGAATCGGGTCGAGCCGGTCGGGTCCCCCGGGTAGCGGGGGAAGAGCTGAACGTGGAGGTGGGGGAGCGGGCCGTCGCGGATCGTGTTGACGTCGACCGGCGCCGCGCCGAGCCCGACCCTGATCGCCCCGACGACCCGGAGGCAGCACCGGAAGACGTCGCCGGCCTCGTCGTCCGAGATCGCGGACACGTCCTCGCGGTGGGGCTTGTCGACCACGATCGTATGCCCGGGCATCCGCGGGGGCGGTCGAGGACGACCTTGGACCGGTCGTCCTCGGAGACGACGTGCTGGGCGCCGTACACCTCGCCCGGAGCCCGGTCATGGCAGGCGTCGCAGTTGCCGCAGCGCCGGAGCTCGGCGATCCGGCGAGCGCGGTGCGGTGCTCCGTGGGGCACCGTCCTCCCACGTCGGGTCGGTGTCGGTTCCAGCGTCCGAGCGGACCGGCATGGTCGCCCCGGCGCGGTGACCGCCGGTCCCGCTCGGGGTCAGCCTCGGGTCCGCCGAAGGCTGCCCAACCTGACCGCGGGCGGAAGAGGCGAGACAACGGCAACGTCCCGCGATCAGTGTCCCGGGCGTCCGCTGGCCACGGTACTTAGAGAAGCCTCGAAGCTGGCCGCCCTCGCGCCCCTCGGCACAACGCCCGGCCATTGTACGTACACCCCCCTTCGGGTAGCATAGCCGGCATCTCCGGAGGGTGGCGGGACGGACGCGGCGCGGAAGGCGGGGTGGATGGTGCGGGGGCTGACCCTCGGGCGGGCACGGTTTGGCGCACGGGTGGCGGGGGCCGCCGGCGTCGACGGTGCGGCGGCCGACGGTGGGTGGGCGGAGGCGCGGGGTGCCGTCCGCTGGGCGGGCGTGGCTGACCTGACCGGTGGGTTCCCCGGCTTCGCGGGGCGCGGCGCCCGCCTCGAGGGCGCCGCGGTGCGGATCACCGACCGCTTCCTGCTCGTCGACGAGGGGCGCCGCCGTGGCTTTGGCCTGCCGCTGGCCCGGCTCGCCGACGCGACGGTCGTCCCGGGCGTGGCGCGGGGCGGCGATCCCCACCGCGGGGAGACCGCGGTTCGGGTCCGCTTCCACGACGGGCCGGTGGTCCGGGCCTTCGTCCTGCGGCCCAACGGGGCCCTCCTCGGCGGGCGCGGCCGGCGCCGGGTCGACCAGTGCCTGGTCGCGCTCGGAGGCGTCGGGGTCGCGGTCCCCGACGACGTTCCCAGCGAGCCGACGCTGGCCATCGGGTGGGACCGGGCGTCGTCCATCGAGCAGGAGAAGGTGCTCTGGAGCGGCCGGGCGAGCACGGCGGACGGCGCCGCCGCCGAGCGCCTCGGCTGCGACGTCTGGCTGACGACCCGGTCCCTGGTCTGGGGCCACGGTCGCGGCGACGGGCTCCACCGGCTGCCGATCGCCGAGGCGCTCGACGCGCTCCCGGCGGAGGTGGACGGGAGAGCGCCGACCCCGGCGCTCTACGTCGGCGTCGCCGACGGGGCCGGTGGCCGCCGGGAGCTGGGGTTCTTCTTCGATCGGCACCCCGGCCGGGAGCGCAACACCCGGGAGCGGGGGGCGCTCCTGGTCGGGCTCCGGTCGCGGGGGGTCGCGGTCGGGGTCGAGGGCGAGGTGCCGCGGCCCTGGGCACCCTCGCCGGTCCCGGTGGCCGCGTCGGACGCGCCGGCCGATGGGCCGGTCGGGGCGCGGCGGGACGTTGACCCCTCCGCGTTGGCCGGCGACATCCTGGTCCGCCCGGCGATGTGGGCGCCGGCGCCGCCCGACGCCGACGCGGAGGAGGGCGGGGGAGATCCCCGGGGGGTGGGGGACGACCCGCTCGTCGGCGCGTCGGGGGCGAACCCGTGGCCGTCGGCCCTGATCCCGTCGGCCGCGGAGGTCGTCCGCCGCGCCACCGGGCGGTCGGGAGGACGCCCCGCGTCGGCCCCCCCGCTGCTGCCGGTGCCGGCCGCGATGCCGACGAGCGTCGCGCGGCCGGCTGCCTCGGCGATGCCCACCGGGGGCGGTCCGG
>CADCWG010000196.1 GCA_902806335.1 uncultured Thermomicrobiales bacterium
TCCGGACGCCGACGCCCTTGGCGCGCAGCGCCTCGATGCCCTGCACCGCCGCGGCCATGCCCTGCACCGTCGTGATGCACGGGATGCCCGCCGCGACGGCCGCGGTGCGGATCTCGTAGCCGTCGAGCCGGGGCCCGCTGTTGCCCGGCGACCCGAACGGCGTGTTGACGACGATGTCGACGTCCCCGGCGAGGATCCGCTCGACGCAGTTGCCCGGGCCCTCGCTGTACTTGCCGACCACCTCGCAGGCCACGCCGTTGCGCCGCAGCACCTGCGCGGTGCCGCCGGTGGCCAGCACGCGGAAGCCGAGGTCGGCCAGGCGCTTGACCGGGAAGATCGCCGAGCGCTTGTCGCGGTTGGCCAGCGACACGAAGACGGTGCCCTCCGTCGGCAGGGACCCGTAGGCCGCGGCCTGGGACTTGGCGAAGGCCCGGCCGAAGTTGTTGTCCAGGCCCATGACCTCGCCGGTGGACTTCATCTCCGGGCCGAGCACGGTGTCCACGCCGTGACCCTCCACGGTGCGGAACCGGTGGAACGGGAGCACCGCCTCCTTGACCGCGATCGGGGCGTCCTCGGGCAGGTCGGCCCCGTCACCGGAGGAGGGCAGCACGCCGGTGGCGCGCAGGTCCGCGATCGGCTCCCCCACCGCGATGCGCGCGGCCGCCTTGGCCAGCTGCACGGCGGTCGCCTTGGAGACGAACGGCACGGTGCGGGAGGCGCGGGGGTTGGCCTCGATGACGTAGAGGATGTCGTCCTTGATCGCGTACTGGACGTTCACCAGCCCGCGGACGCCGATCCGCTCGGCCAGCTTCTCGGTGGCCGCCCGGATCTTCAGCAGGTCCGCCGAGCCCAGCGTGATCGGCGGCAGCGCGCACGCCGAGTCGCCGGAGTGGATGCCGGCCTCCTCGATGTGCTCCATGACGCCGCCGAGGTAGAGCTCGGTGCCGTCGTAGAGGGCGTCGACGTCGACCTCGACCGCGTCCTCGAGGAACCGGTCCACCAGCACCGGGTGCTCGGGGCTGACGTCGGTGGCCTTGGCGATGTAGGCCTCGAGCGTGGCGTCGTCGTAGACGATCTCCATGCCGCGCCCGCCGAGCACGTAGGAGGGCCGCACGAGCACCGGGTAGCCGATCTCGGCGGCGATCGCGCGGGCCTCGGCGAACGTCGTCGCCGTCCCGTGCTTGGGGGCGAGCAGGCCCGTGTCGGTCAGCACCCGGGAGAAGGCGCCGCGGTGCTCGGCGAGGTCGATCGCCTCGGGCGAGGTGCCGAGCACCGGCACACCGGCGTCCTTGAGCCGCTGCGCGAGGGCCAGCGGCGTCTGCCCGCCCAGGGTGCAGATGACGCCGGCGACCGGTCCGGCCGCGCGCTCGGCCTCGACGACCTCGAGGACGTCCTCGAAGGTCAGCGGCTCGAAGTAGAGCCGGTCGGCGGTGTCGTAGTCGGTGGAGACCGTCTCGGGGTTGCAGTTGACCATCACGGCCTCGTAGCCGGCGTCCTGCAGCGCCATGACGGCGTGCACGCAGGAGTAGTCGAACTCGATCCCCTGCCCGATCCGGTTGGGCCCCGACCCGAGGATGAGCACCGCCGGCTTCTCCCGTGGCTGCACCTCGTTCTCCTCGTCGTAGGAGGAGTAGTGGTACGGCGTCGAGGCGGCGAACTCGCCGGCGCAGGTGTCGACGGTCTTGTAGACCGGCCGGATGCCCAGCCGCCAGCGGAGCGTGCGGACGCCGTCCTCGCCGGCGAGCTCCGGGCGCAGCGCGGCGATCTGCCGGTCGGAGAGCCCGTGCCGCTTGGCGTGCAGCAGCACGTCGCGGGTCAGCACGATCAGGAAGATCGGCACCACGGTGAACAGCAGCCGCAGGCGCACGTTGGACAGGAAGTAGTCGCGGAAGCTGGGCGGGGCGTGGATCGGGAGGTCGGCCTCGAGCTGCCCGAGCAGGCTCTGCTCGCGGAGCGCGACCTCGGCTGGGTACTGCGACCACCACAGTCCCATCCACGCCGCCATCGGCGGCAGCGTCGCCAGCAGGAGCCCGGGCAATTCCGCCGCGCGGAGCATGCCCGCCGCCCCAAAGGCCCGGTTCACGACCTCCCCCCAACCCAGCCCGAAGACGCCGAACGCAAACCAGACCGGGATCATCGCCCGGGCGATGAGCAACGTGTATTGATATCGGCGCAGGCTCCGCCGCAGGTTCCCCGCCGACACGCGCCGGGCCAGCAGGCGGCCCCAGACGCCCATCACGAGCACGAGCAGGACGTAATAGCCGAGGAAGATGGCCACGCCCACCCACGCGCCGCGCGCCGGCGGCTGGGCGTACTCGGGGGCGGCCATCCAGAACACGAAGATGAGGATCAGCAGGATTCGGGACACGCGCGTCTCTCGCCGTCCGTTCCGTCGGGGTGCGCCCGGCCAACGGCGGCGCGCCACTCAGTATACGTGCCGCCCGCGAGGGCGTGGCTTATAAAACACGCGGTAAAAGGGACGTGAGGAGCCCTGTCAGGGCACCGCCGGATCGGTACGTTCACCTCTCCGCCTCTGGGGGTGTCGGTCCGATAGCCTGCCGTTTTCCCGCCTTCGCAAATTGTACCCAAATTACCAAATCGCGGAACTGACCTCTCCCGATACTACGCGTGGCTGGTACTTCAGGCAATCTAGAGGAGATGGAACATGTCGGCTCTTCGACTTGCGGCGGACCGTGACGACCACACCGAGCAGCAGCACCGGCAGACGGCCCTCGGCCGGGACCGGCGGCAGTACCGCCGGCACGACCTGGAGCAGCAGGACCTCTCGGTCGAGCGGTTCGACGGCAGCCGCCGCACCTCCATCGCCCGCACCGCGCTGGGCCGGATCGTCGACCTGTCGGCCGGGGGCGTGCGCCTGCGCACGACCGAGCGGATGCGCCCGGACCACCAGGTCCGCGTCCGCCTCGAGCTGCCGGCCTTCGCGGGGATCAGCCCGTTCGTCGACACCGCCTCGGGCAAGCCGGTCCCCAGCCGCCAGTGGGTCGGCTGGATGACGGTCAGCCGCGTCCAACCCGTCGGCGACGGCCGCGAGTACGAGGTCGCCGGCCGGCTCGTTGACATGGAGGACCTCGACCGCGGGATGCTCGGGCTCTACCTCTCGACCCAGCCGCTGGCCGCGTGAGCGGCACCGGCGCCCCTGACGAATACCCGGACGCCGAGCCTCGTAACCCGCCGGTGCCCCTATCTCGTGGCCGGGCCTATTGCCGCGGCTTGGGGTGCCGTTTCACGCATCGGGGGACCCTGGGCGGGCGAGCGCGCCGCATTCCGGGCATCGGCCGGGGCTGGCACGCATGTCGTAACCGCAGTCGCGGCAGAGGCCCGTCCGCGCTCGGCGGACCTGCTGGCGGCGACGGGCGAGCCAACTCAGGGGCGGGCGCAGTAGTGGCAGGGCAAAGAGTAATGTGAGGAGCCAGTGGGGGGCCGCCCATTCGTGCCAGGTGGCGCTGACCCACCCGTCGGCGTGGGACGCGCCGGCGCGGCTCTCGTCGCCCCAACGTTCCGTGGCGTGGTATTGACCCACGCCGACGATGGCCTCCACGGGTCCGTAGGGGCGAACGCTGGAGGTCTCGCCGACGGCGCGGCGCCGGAGCGGCTGTCCGCCGCGCTGCCACCGGAACGGCGTGGACCCGGGCAAGCCCCGGTACAGGCAGACGCGGAGCCGCCCACCCGCGGAGATGACCTCCGCGCCCCACGGCGCGACCTTGCCGAACGCGTCACCCCGTCCGCTCCGCACCCACAGGCCGATCGTCGTCACGCACAGGGCCAGCGACGCGGCCTGGCGGATCACGAACGGCAGGCGGGCCGGGCGGCGCATCGGCGGCATCGTACCGCGCGCGGAACCGCTTGTCGGGGGTGCCGCGGGCGCTTCCGGGTCGAGCGGCGCCGCCGGCGGTTCAGCCGCCGGCACGGGGCGCGAGCTTCAACGAGCGGATGCCCGCCAGCAGCGGCAGGCGGGAGGGGCAGACGTAGGTACACACGCCGCACTCGATGCAGGCGTCGAGACCGTGGCGCTCGCCGGCGGTGCGGTCGCCGGCCTGGGCGGCCTCGAGGATGCCGGCAGGGTGGATGTGAACGGGGCACCCGGCGACGCACCACGCGCAGCGGATGCACGGCTGGGGGTTGACGGTCGGCTGCGCGCCCACGCCGTACAGCGCGACCTCGCCGCCGGCGACCACGCAGTCGCCCGGCAGGCGCACGTCGCGGAGCGGCGACCCGCCGCGGAACTCCAGGCCCCCCGGCGTGACGCCCGCCTCGCGGAGCGCGTCACGCAGGGCCGTCCCGACGGGCACCGACATCAGGTGGTGGCGGCCGCCCCCCACGTCGGCGAAGCCGAGC